>JBATDO010000226.1:0-1733 GCA_049663505.1 Sphingorhabdus sp. | reverse complement strand
CCCTAGTCCTGTGCAAAAGTCACGCGGTGCTTATAGGGATTTGCCATTCCAAAAAATCCCGGTAGTCAGTCTGCAACAATGTTCGGGAGGCCTGCATGTCAGTCGATTTAGTCCGTTTTTTGATTTTTGCCGCCATCCTTGTCGGCGTCGGATTTATCGCGCTCACGAACAAGTCATTCAGACCATATTTGCGCAAAGCGCCGATGGTGACATTCCTGCTTGGAATTTCGAGCGGATTTCCGCTGACGTTGCTTGTTGCTACAATGACATTCTGGCTAGCCAAGGTTGGAATAGACACTGCCACTATCGGTTTTGCCGTGGCGCTGGGTATCCCTTACACGATCAAATTCTTGTGGGCACCACTCGTAGATAAGCTCCGCTTGCCATTTCTCACACAAGCCTTTGGACAACGACGCAGCTGGCTGTTTTTTGTCCAGAGCTTGCTATTCTTTTCCATCTGGCAACTGGGCGGCAGTAATCCACAGCCTGGTCACATGGGTACATTCGCCTTTTGGGCCTTGGTTACGGCGTTCCTATCGGCAACGCAGGACATCGTCATCGATGCCTATCGAATAGAAATCCTGGAAGAAGACGAATTCGCCCATGGAACCGCGACCAATCAATTCGGTTACCGCACGGGCAATTTGATCGCAGGCGCCGGGACCATTTACTTTGCGTCAAGTGAAGGTCTGGGTCTTGGATGGGCAACTGCTTATGGGTTGACGGCCTTTGCCATCATTCCGGCAATTGTTGGTGCTTTCTGGATCGGGCCAGGCAAGTTCGTAGACCGCTACGTCAACGCCTCAGGGATGAAGGCAGGCCAATGGCTGACAGAGGCTGTGGTTAATCCTTTTAGAGAATTTCTGACGCGACATGGTGCCTTTTTGATTCTCGGCTTCGTTCTTGTTTACAAAGTAGGCGATGCAATGGGGCAGGCGATGCTGAGCCCCATGATTGTCGATCTGGGCTTTGCCGATCTGGATTATATTTCGGCAAACAAGTTATGGGGATTTGGCGCCTTGATTGTCGGGTCTGCACTGGGCGCACCCTTCATACTCTGGCTGGGTATGGGAAGGGCATTGCTGATTTCCGGGTTCATGATGATGTTTTCCAACGTCATGTTCATGATATTGGCAGCTAGCGGGAATAATTACTGGATGTTGGTGGCAGCGATCGTCACCGAAAATCTGACCAGCGGTATTGGATTGACCGTGTTCACGACATATTTGTCGGGCCTTTCGAGTATTGCATACACCGCGACGCAGTTCGCTTTACTCTCTTCCTTTGCTGGCGTCGGCCGCACATTCATGGCGGGACCTGCCGGAATCGTCGCTGAAAATGTCGGATGGATTGGTTTTTGGGGTTTCACCGTTGTGGCCGCAATCCCCGGCATGATTCTCTTGTGGATATTATGGAGCAAGGGCTATGTCGTGCAGGGCATTCGCCAGCCGGGAATAGAGAATGAGGAAAACCTCAAGGAACCCGTTGGTGCAAGGCGTATCGCCGGATTTGGGCTGATCGTTGTAGGGCTTGTAGGATTATTGTTGTCTCAGCCCTTGGAATTGGGGTTGTCGCTGACGATTGGGGCCGCATCTATTCTGACGGCGGGTATTTTGATGGCGCGCAAGGGCAGGGTCGGCCAAAATGCCTAAGTCAACTGTTCGCCATTGAGGCGCAGCACTTCACCGGCCAGATAGAGGGAGCCCGTTATCAAGACATGGACTGGCAATCGC
>JBATDO010000225.1:0-3304 GCA_049663505.1 Sphingorhabdus sp. | reverse complement strand
CTCTTCGACCAGCGCCTGTAGCTGAGCCAGACGGCGACCACCGGCCTCGACTTCGAACTTGCCGCGCTTGGCCTTTCGCACGACGAGGTTCTGCAACAGGCCTCGGGCGGCGATGTCCGCACGCAATTGCAGATCGGCAAGGACGTCGCTCGACTTGCGCACATTGCGCGGGCTTTGACCGAGCTTCTTCAAGTGAATAGACTGGATCATGGATTGTCTCCTGATGGATTGGAGAGCCACGCGAAGATGCATGGCCCGACAAGCCACCGGCTCCCTCCCCTCTCTCACGCTTGGTCGTGGATTTGCCCGTCAGGCCGCAATGGCCGGGAGAATAGAGGATGCCTTCGACACCGGGACGAAAAGGCGCGTGCGGTAACGAATGATCTCGGTGAAACAGCCCTTGGTCTTGTACCAGTCGAGTCGCTCAGGCGCGTAACCGGTGAGTTCGAGGCGTTGCTCGCCGCCGACCAGAGAGCGCTTGATGGTCAGTGCGTCATGACTGGCAAGCGGCTGGGGCGTCCCGCTTGCCAGGACCAGTTTCCCGAGTTCGGCTGGAGCCGGGCCGGACACACCCTTCAAGCCGAACGTCTCAGTGATCTTGGCAAGGTCGATATCGAGGACTTCGCGTCCGATGATCGAGCTGCCGTCCTCGGCGGCAAGCCGCGTCACCCGGACATGGTCGCCAGGCAGCCGCTTCCAGACCGAGAGCAGCAGTCCCGTGGCCAGATGCACTCGTTCGGTGACCGGCGAGGCCGCTGCGGCGCTCTCTTCTTGTGTCCACAGCTGAGAGAACTCGGTCACGCCGACCTCTTCCCACAAGCTTTCTCCAAGCGCGTCGAGCGTCCAGTTGGCGGATTTAAGCGGGCGAAGAAGGCGGCGACGTTCGATCACCGCGCCATCATCGGCAATGAGGCGCCGCGCCGGAACTGACAGGGCCACCTTGCCCGAGCGCGCATTGCGCAGGGGAATGGCCTGGGGTGATCCGATCTCGTGCATCCTCACGAGACGTTTGAAGCGCAGCGGACGCAATTGGCGTTTCACTTCGAGCGAAACGAGGCGGGTTTCGGCCCCCGAAACAGGATCGGTGCGGAGCACATCATCGGATAGCACCGAGAAGCTGTCGACACGGACCGTTTCCAGCCCCAAATCGAGCGTGCCAGCCTCTCGTGCGGCCTCGATCCGCGCTTCCACAAGTCCGAGATATTCCTCGAAGATGCTGTTTTGCAGTGCGATCGGGAGCGCAAGTATGCGATTGAGCCAGCGTTGGATCGTGGGAAGGTTGTCGCTCAGGCCGCCATCGGGGTTCTCGAGCTTGAGTCCCGTCCTCTCGACGAAGTCCCCGAAACGGGCCGCCTCGAGTTTGCCATCGTAAAGCAGGTGGAACCAGCGCGAGAGCGCGTCCTTCGCATAATCGCTTTCGAGATTGTCGGCAGGGTCGAACAGGTTCTGACCTCCGGTCTGACGCTGGCCGCGTGTGAGAGCGCCCAATGCGTCGAGCCTTCGCGCAATGGTCGAGATGAAGCGGCGTTCGCCCTTCACATCGGTAGTGACCGGGCGGAACAGCGGCGCAGAAGCCTGGTTGGTGCGGTTGGTCCGGCCGAGACCCTGGATCGCATTGTCGGCGCGCCACCCCGGTTCGAGGAGGAAATGAACGCGGCGCTGCTGGTTCTGCGCATCGAGGTCGGCGTGATAGGATCGTCCCGTACCCCCTGCGTCCGAGAAAACCAGGATACGTTTCGCTCCGTCCATGAAGCATTGTGCTTCAGCGACGTTGGCGCTTGCGCTTCGACGTTCAAGCCGCTGCTGACCGTCGCGTCCCAAGACCAACCTGCGCGTGCGGCCTGTCACTTCCGCCACGGCATTGGTCCCGAAATGCTCAATGAGGGCATCGAGTGCAGTCGCGATAGGGGGCAATGCACAGAGTTGCTCGATCAGTGCGTCGCGTGCGGCGATGGCACGCGAGCAGAGAACGGGATTGCCGTGCTCGTCGCTCATCGCTTCGGAACGCAGGTTGCCCTCCTCGTCAGTGAAGACCTGCATCAGGCGCACCGGAAAGCTCTTCGCCAGATAATCGATGACATATTCGCGCGGAGAGAGATCGATATCGAGCGCTTCTCGCTCCTCGTCCGAGAGATCGGCCAGGCGCCGGTCGAGCATGGCCTCGGCGGTTGAGACCAGCTGCACGACAACCGAATTGTCCTCGCCAAGCGAAGCTTCCATGGCGGGGATCAGGCTCGGCAGTTTCATCGAGAGCAGAAGCTGCGCAAAGAAACGCTGCTTGGTGCCTTCAAATATTGAGAGCGCCGCAGCCTTGGCGTTGCGATTGAGCGTATCGCCGCTGTCCTCGTCGACCACCCTTGTGGCTTCGAGCGCTTGGTCGAGATTGCGGTGGATGATGGCCCAGGCCTCGGCATAGGCATCGTAGATCCTCACCTGCGCTTCTGTGAGCTGATGTTCGAGGATCTCGTATTCGACCCCCGCAAAGGACAACGCGCGGGCAAGATAGAGCCCCTGTGCCTTGAGATCGCGGGCAACCAGTTCCATCGCTGCCACGCCGCCAGCGCGGATTTCGGTCATGAACGCCTCATGCGTCGGAAATGCGGTCTCGGGACCCCACAGTCCAAGCCGGGCTGTGTAGCCGAGATTGGCAATGTCCGATGCGCCGGTTGCCGATGCGTAGAGCACGCGAGCGCGCGGCAAGTGGTTTTGTAGCCTCAGGCCCGCCATGCCCTGCTCCGAGCCTTTGACCTTGCCGCGGGTTGAGGAAGAGCCGAGCGCGTTCGCCATGGCGTGCGCTTCGTCGAAGGCGATCACGCCCTCGAACTCCTCTGTGGCCCAGTCGAGGATCTGCTCGAGCCTCGTGTCCTCGGCGCGTCCCGAACGCAGCGTCGGATAGGTTACGAACAGGATACCCTCGGGCATCGTTACTGGAGTTCCGAGCTTCCATCGGGAGAGCGGCTGGATGTCGAGCGTGAGGCCGCCAAGCGCTTCCCAGTCGCGGCGCGCATCTTCGAGCAAAGCCTCGTTCTTGGTGATCCAGATGTGACGGCGTTCTCCAGAGAGCCAGCGGTCCATCATGACACCCGCGATTTGGCGACCCTTGCCTGCGCCCGTGCCGTCACCGAGGAAGAAACCCTGGCGATAGGAGTGACCGTCTTCCGCGAGTTCGACCGTCGTTCCTTGTTGGCTCGGTCGAAATTGCCCCGGAAGGTCCCGTGCGAAAGCCTCGCAGGCGTAGACCAGTGTTTCGCACTGTGCCGCCGAGAGCAGTTTGCCCTCCTGCCAGTTCACGGGAAGCAAAGGG
>JBATDO010000224.1:0-10196 GCA_049663505.1 Sphingorhabdus sp. | reverse complement strand
GTCGGCTGACTCGGCATATCACCGCGCAAATTACAAAGGCCTGCCAGGTCTGGCTTTGCGTCTTGCCAAGAGCACTATGGTACGCGGCGTATAATTGCCATTCAGGATCCGGATGAGCACAGAGAGGCTGGTAGTTGGCTGATGTATGCAGCCTGCCAACAGTTATGGTGCATTTAAGGCCACCCTCGGCCGTCAGGTTAGTTGATCGAAACCAGTTCCAGTCGTGCGAGAAGGTACATAAATTTTCGTTGGCGCGACGCCTTGCACCTGGGTGAAATCCTGGCTGTTGCTCGTCCTGAGCGCTCAAAATCTGGCGATGAACAAGTTATATTGTTGCATGAGCTGCAACAAACATGCCGCACTATGGTTTTCCTAGGGCCAAAAAAATGAATTGGCTTGCATCTAGGCTTGAGCGGTCAGTTTGACCGCTGAACCCCGCCTGCGATTGTAATTGTGGGTAGGAACAAGCAGTGTTTAAAATTCCAAAGAGCAATGATGATCTTGAAAATGCACGTGCGCGTGAGCGTGGTAGCGTAGCGATCGCTGTAGAGGTAAGGACTGCTGGCGGTATTCGCACAAAGGCTCGGATTCTTGATTTATCTGAAACCGGATTCCGGATGGATTGCATGACTGATCTCCCCGCAGACAGACCGCTTTTTTTGACCATTCCGACTTTCGCACAATTGGAGGCTCGGATCGCCTGGCGAACGGAATGGACCTACGGGTGCAAGTTTGAAAAACCATTGCACACCGCAATTTACGAACATATTCTTGGAGCGCACCCGGCATTTGCCCGTCCTCTTTGATCCGTCCATCGCGGCCTTCCTTGTACGCATTTAATTTGACGGATCACGGTCAGGTCAGTTTTCGCCCGCCCGAATGCACGATCATTTCGGCATTATCCCCAAAATACGGCCTGGAATATCAAGGTTTGGAACACGAGGTTCCCGCCATAGGAATTTTTCCAGGCCTTGAGAATAATCGGATGGCGCTGAAGATGGCGACCGCCATCGCGAATGCCAAATTGCCACAAATCATTCTGGACGTTTGCCTGGCAGTTGAGACCTGCAACTCCGTGACCGAAATCACCCGGCTGCGCTCGTCGGCATTTCAGGGGAACGCTCGATGCGGTCATGGCAGCCTGTCGGCACCATCGCTGTCTCACCAAAAGGGTGGACAACATTGTGACTTAGATGTGCCATGTACCCAGCGCGGACATGTCGCAGCGCGAAGAGCAGGCCAGCGCTGGCTATCCTTGGCCTATTCGATGTGATGCTCGCGCTGCCAATGCTGTCGCCTCTTGCAGGGCAACGCCCAATCCTGTCAGGCCCAGAATGATCATGTCGCCAACGCGCTGACGTGCGTCATCGGCACAAGAGCGGCGTTCGAGCAAGTTGACCATCAGGATCTGACAAAGACCGAGCCAATAAAGGGCGCCGGATGAGGCCGCTTCGGGCCTTATTAATCCTTGCGCGGCAGCGGCCTCGATATCCGCAACTAGGCCGCGGTTGAGCGGATGTGCAAGGGCAGTCGAGGATCCCTGGCTTCGTAGAAGCACTGCTGTCCTTTTCGGTTGTGCAAGCGCGAAGCTGGCAGCAACGCACATGCCGCCAGCGATCCGTTCAACGGGGTCGGCTATTCCTGCATTGGTTCGCGTCACCAAGGATTCTACTTCCAGCCGCACTTCGTTCGCGATGGCTTCGGCGAAATCCTGCTTATCGGCAAAATGATTGAAGAAGCTTCCTTTCGCGACCCCGGCCTTCGCGACGAAATCGTCGATCGGGATAGCGTCGATTGGACGCTCGACGAGCAATTCAAAACCTGCGCCAATCAGGGCTGCACGGGTGCGGGTGGCGCGGGGTGAAGGGATTGGCTCGCTGGACATGGCCGATTCTTACTTGACCGTATAGTCAATTACAATATATTTGACCAAATAGTCATAACGAATCGAGGAGAGCGGTGATGCCGATCATCAAGGTCGAGGACATAGCGCATGTGCGCTTTGCGGCGCCCGATCTGGTGGCGATGCGAGGCTTCCTTGAAGATTTCGGGATGACGTGTGTCGAAGATGGTGGGCGACTCTATGGAAAGGGCAGCGATGGCCGCCCCTTTATCCATTTCACCCAGCCCGGCGAAGCCAAATTCCTTGCCGTCGGGTTTCGCGCCGCGAATGTCGCCGACTTGGAAAGGCTCGCGGCTGCCGAAGGCGTTCCGGTCGAAGATTTGGACGAACCCGGCGGTGGCAAGATCGTCCGCCTGACGGATCCAGACAACTACGGCGTCGAAGTCGTTGCCGGTCAAGCAAAAGGAAAGGTGACGCTTCCCTTTAGCGATCCACCGCGCAATACGGTCGCGACAAAATCCCGTTTGCGTTCAACTGTACGGCTCGAGTCCGCGCCAGCACATGTCCGCCGCATCGGGCATGCAGTCCTCAAGGTACGCGATTTTCGCACGTCAGAAAAATGGTACAAGGACCGCTTTGGGTTCCTCACCTCGGACGAGGTCGAGGCGGCGAACGACGTCCCACTCGGCGCATTCATGCGATGCGACCGGGGCGACAAACCTGCGGACCATCACACATTATTTCTCGCGCAATTGCCGGGCGAGCGAGGCCTGCTCCATGCAGCGTTCGAGGTCGCCAATTTCGATGACCTCATGCTCGGTCACCAGCATCTCAAGTCAAAGAAGCGCGATGCGGCCTGGGGAGTCGGTCGCCACATCATGGGCAGCCAGGTGTTTGACTATTGGAAAGATCCATTTGGTAACGAGCTGGAACATTGGACCGACGGTGACCTCTTCACCGCCGCCGATCCGCCCAACAAAATGCCGATGAGCGCACTGCTAGCGGTGCAATGGGGAAGCCCTCACCCGATGTTCGCCGGCAAGATGCCGCCACCGCCTGCCCTCGTCTCCTTCATTTTCGCCCTCACGCTCCGCTTCAAACGCCTTTTCATCCGCAAACCCAAAGGAAATGCCCCATGAAACTTGCAACCTACACAGTGGATGGTCAGACTCGCACCGGCATTGTCGTTGGTGACCAGATTATTGATAGCGGCATTGATGGCACGATGATCGATCTAATCCGCGACTGGGACGATCTTAAATCCAGCCTTGAAGCCAAGGCGGCGGCCGGTGGCGGTGTGCCGCTGGCGTCGGTCAGGCTTGAACCACCTGTCCAGCGGCCCGGCAAGATCTGGGCGATCGGCCTTAACTATGCGGACCATATCGAGGAATCGAAAATGGCCACGCCGGAACGGCAAGTATGGTTTACCAAGGCACAAACCTCGGTCAATGGCCCCTATGATCCGATCGAGATCGCTACTGGCACAATGACCAATGACTACGAGGTCGAACTGGTCGCGATTATCGGCAAGGGCGGGAAACACCTGTCAGCTATCGATGCGCCCGCTGCGATCTTCGGATACTGCGTGGGCAACGATGTGACTGAGCGGATGTGGCAGCATGCGAGCCCACAATGGTCGCTTGGCAAGAGCTTCGACACCCATGCGCCAATGGGGCCGTGGATCGTCACTGCTGACGAAGTGGGCGATCCGCATAATCTTGGGCTGCGCTGCTTCGTCAATGGAGACAAGCGGCAGGATTCGAACACGAAGCACCTCGTCTTCAACATCTGGCAACAGGTTGAGCATCTTTCTACCGGCATGACGTTGGAAGCCGGCGATATACTGTTCACCGGCACGCCAGGCGGCGTCGGCGCGGCCATGGATCCACGCCGGTTCCTGGCGCCAGGTGATGTGGTGCGCTGTGAGATCGATGGGCTGGGCCATATCGAAGGCACCATGGTGACGGAGAGTTAAGTCCACATGATCCGCAAGTCCATTTACGCAGTTCTGCTGCTGCTTGCCTCCGCAATAGTGCTGGGCTATTTCAACCGCGACAGGCTGGTCGATGCAGCGATCAGCGCTAGGTTGCAGCGTCAGCCGGATGCGTCCTTTGTCAATGACACCGAACATGTTCGCGTACTGCTATGCGGCACCGGTTCACCAGAAGTCAGCGCCGCCAAAGCGCAGGCCTGCACATTGGTTTCCGCGGGCGGCAAGATGTTCCTGTTCGACGTTGGTGACGGGGCGGTCCACTCGCTCGCCAAGTCGAACATTGCTATCGGCAAGCTGGAACGGGTTTTCATCACCCATTTCCATTCAGATCATTTTAACGACATTGGTGCGCTGATCAACGCAGGCTGGATCTGGGGCCGCAAAACGCCTTTGGATGTCCAAGGCCCGGTCGGTATCAAGCAGGTTCTCAATGGGTTTGCACAGGCCTACGCCCTGGACGAGGGCTATCGCAGCGCCAACATGCCACATTTGGCAGCCACGCGCGCGGCAGCATGGGGCACTGCCATAGAAACCGTATTCCCGAAAGGTCAGCGCATTGTCCGCGTCTTCGACAAAGACGGCGTTACCATCGATGCAACATTGGTGGCGCATGATCCGGTAAAACCAGCGTTGGGCTATATTCTGCGATTTCGCGGCAAAAAGCTGTTCATCAGCGGCGACACCGAAGTCAGTCCAGATAATTTTGAGGCAATGCACAAGGCTGACCTTGCCATCCATGAATCCTATGCCAGCCACATGGTGCGCCGCGCGATACCGCAGATGAAAAAGCTGGGCATGGATTTAGAAGCAGAAGTAGCCGAACGGACCATGCCCTATCATGCGGATAATATCGCGCTAGCTCAGCAGGCGCAGAAGGCTGGGGTGAAGCATCTTTTGCTTACCCACCTGATCCCCTATCCAGACAGTTTTGTGGTTCGGCAGATGTACACTGAAGGGATGCGAAATCATTTCAAAGGCACGCTGACAGTTGGCCAGGATGGCATGGTTCTGGTTTTGTGACCAAGTGAGAAAGGCCAGAAACACGGCTCACTGCGCCGCTGGATGATAAGGAGATTGATATGAGCTTATTCGACTGCGATGTCCTGATCGCCGGAGGTGGCCCTACCGGAGTTACGCTTGCGATACTGCTCGCCCGGCGCGGGGTGGATGTGATTATCGCGGAGAAGGAAGCGGACATCTATCCGTTGCCACGCGCGGCGCATCTTGATCATGAAAGCATGCGCATCCTTCAGGAGGCAGGCGTGGCGAACGAGGTTATGGCGACCAGCCGGCATGTTTCGCACTATGATTTCGTCAATGCCAAGGGCGAGATACTGCTGCGCTTTGAAGGCTCCGACCAGATTGGACCAGGTGGCTGGCCTGGGGCGAACATGATCCATCAGCCATCCGTCGAAACCTCGTTACGTCGATCGCTGGCAAACCTTCCCAATGCTTCGCTAAATGTTCGATGGGAGGTGACTTCTTTCAAGGAGGATGGTGACGGCGTGAGCGCGAGGCTTGCAACTCCAGACGGTGAGCGCTTGATCCGCGCACGCTACCTCATCGGAGCAGACGGTGCGCGTTCACCGGTGCGTGAGGCCTCTGGCATTACCGTGGAAGACCTCAATTTCAATGAGCCATGGTTAGTGGTCGATGTGCTGGTCGACGATTATTCGAAGCTGCCAACCGAAAATCTGCAGATCTGTAATCCCGAACGCCCGACGACTTGCGTCCTGATGGGCGAAGGTCGGCACCGCTGGGAGTTTATGCTCAAGCCCGGAGAAACAGCCGAGCAAGTGAGTGAAGATGATTTTGTTGAACAGTTGCTTGCGCCTTGGAAAGTTACAGGTGCCGTGCGAGTGGAACGCAAGGCAGTCTATACTTTTCGCGCCCGCGTGGCACAGCAGTGGCGTAAAGGCCGGATACTGCTCGCAGGCGATGCAGCCCACCAAACCCCACCCTTTGCCGGGCAGGGAATGTGTTCCGGCTTGCGTGATGCAGCCAACCTTGCCTGGAAGCTGGCCGAGGTTGTTCATTCAAAGTCGCCCGATGCAATTCTCGACAGCTACCAGCCCGAACGTGAGCCGAATTTGCGTGCGATGATCCAGATGGCGATCATGATGGGGCAAACAGTGTGTATCACCGATCCCGAAATGGCGGCAGCGCGCGATAGGCAGATGCTAGCGGCCCGCGCGGCAGGCCACTCACCTGATGGCAATCTTGAATATCCACCCATATCTGTGGGAGCGATCCTGGTCGGTAGCCCCGCAGCAGGCAGCTATTTCCCGCAGCCTGTGACCGCCGATGGCAGCCGGATCGATGAGGTGCTTGGGCTCGGGCACTGGCTGATAGCACGGCAAGACCTCGCAATGGAACAACTGGCCCCGTTTGCCGAACTGCTAGGTAACTGGTTTGACAAATTTGGTGCAGAGGCAGTGCTGGTCCGGCCCGACCGGTATGTTTTCGGCACGGGCAAAATGTCCGACTTGCTGCAGGCCTGGAACGCTGCGCGATGCTGATGACTGCGAAGTGATGGACCACACCATGAAACATCAACCCAATCTTTGAAATCTTGAACATCTGCTGAGGCTATTCGGGATTCAACATGGCGCGGCTGCTTGGTGCTCATAGCAATGTGACCGTGATCTTGGCTCGCGAGGAGCAGGTATTAGAAGGATTGCATCGGCTGGCGGCGATGCGGTTGTAGGACTTGTACGGACTCGCGGGACATCTTTCATACTGCCGGTAGGCAACCAGAAGTGCCTTCGCAAAGCGTCGTTCGTACCAGCGACGACCAATTCTCGGCACGTCTGGCGGGTGATGCCCAATCTGGCTCGGGGCCTGGAGGTAACTGCACTCGACCGGCTCTGGAATGTCGACATCACCCATGTCCATTTGGCCGAGGAGTTTGTCTACTTGGCATTCGTTCTCGATGCGTACAGCCGCAAAGTAGTCAGCTGGGCCCTGGACACCCACCTCAGGGCCGAGCTGGCGGTCGAGGCTCTCGCAACAGAGCGCTACGCAGGCCAGTCCCTGGCACTCTGATCCATTGCGATCATGGCGTCCAAGTCGGATTCAACCGGTTCTCGCAACACCAGCTTTGTGCTTTCTCACCAGGAACTCGTCGAGTACTTCTGCAGGCGTCTTCCACCAGAGAGTTTTGCGCGGACGGGTATTCAGATCGTGGGCGGCAGCATCCAGTCAGGCATGAGCCAGATCGGGAACCCTTACGACAATGCGAAAGCCTATCGCTTCGTGCGTACAATGAAGCAGGAATAGGTCTATGGAGCTGAATATCGTGACCTTTCCGATGATACAGACTGAAAATTTTTATCGATGCAGATTACCATCGGAAGGATACTAAGATACTGTAAGTAAAGTATGTTCCTTTTTTACGCTATTATTTTGTTCTTATATTAGCGAAATAATCTGCAATTATTATTCTTATATATAAGACTTTAGTTACCATGTAAGTTCACATATAAGAGAATAAACGTAATTGACACGTTTCCATATATGCGTACAATATCACAATGTCTTATCCTAAATCAGAGAAAAGCGCCTTAGCCCGACGAAACCTAGATCGGCGACTATCGAAAGTCCGCAAGCTCGATTTAGCGGCACCAAATAGCGGATGGATAAGGGCAGTGCGCGAAGCATTGGGCCTTACAATGCGGCAGTTAGGAAGCAGGATGGGCGTTGTCCCATCTCGAATTAGCCAGCTTGAAAAATCGGAAATTACTGGCTCCACTACCATCAAAGCTATGCGTGAAGCTGCTGCAGCAATGGAATGCACGTTCGTTTATGCCGTTGTGCCGAACGGTTCGCTTGAGGAAATATTGCGTAAGCGGGCGGTTCGAAAAGCCTATCAAGACCTGGCTCGTCATAACCAGACAATGATGCTGGAAAATCAGGCTTTGGATGAAGAGGATCTGGGCTTCGAGCACCAGCGGCTAATAAACGAAATGCTTCAAGGCTCGCTGAGCAATCTATGGAATGAAAAATGAACGATCCTCTGTTCGAAGGGGATGACGACGCAAATACCCCTCTCAATCCGGACGAGAGGGCAGGGCTCATTCCATCTTATATCGCTATTAGAAGAGAACTGAACGAAGCCGAGCACATCAACATTGCCAACGCTGACAAGTGGGCGTCGTCTCGTAAGCCAAATCTGCTAGATTCCAGCGTTCTGGATAAACTGCATGAGCGCATGTTCAACGATGTGTGGCGTTGGGCTGGCCAACACCGGACGACTATGAAGAATATAGGCGTGCCCGCAATTCAAATCCGAACGGCAATGCTACAAGCCGTTGATGACGCCAAATATTGGATTGAACACAAGGTATATTCTCCTGACGAGATAGCCATTCGCTATTCATTTCGGCTGGTTGCGATCCATCCCTATCCAAATGGTAACGGACGTTTCTCACGCATGGTAGCCGACCACCTTATGAAACAGCTTGGCCATGAGCGCTTCAGCTGGGGCGGTCAGCACTTTGTCGATCCGAAAGAGGCTCGCAAAGCCTACATGGCAGCCATTCACAAAGCTGACGCTCACGACTTCAATGACCTTATGGCGTTTGCCAGCTCATAGTATGAGCAGCCGACAGGGCCGGCTTCCGGTGCCAATCCAAATATTCTGACAAATCGACTGCCAATCGCTTCTCCCCAAAAATCCTAAAAGGGGCGCCGTGTGACCGATGTCATCGGAACGATGTTGTTCGAAATTCTGCCAGGGTCCTGTTATGATTTTTCAGGCTATTTCTAGGTGATTTGGATGCCCAAAATGACCGTAAGTCATTGAAAGCATTGGAGCGGGCGAAGGGATTCGAACCCTCGACCCCAACCTTGGCAAAATGCTTGGGCAGTGAAACCGGCTCTACGCCATTCTTCGCCAATTTGGCCTAATACACTGTTCTAACGTCTATAATATCACCACCACACACGCCAAACGCAGCCCATTCTACGCCATCGTTTGTTCTCGTACGCTTACATTGTGCGTACATTGCCAAGGACTCCAGCTTGTGTAAGCAAAATGCCGGAAAGGAAGACCGGCATGGGCAAGCTCACCAAGCGCGCTGTTGATAGTATGGCGATACCCTGCACTGGGCAATCATTCCTGTGGGATGACGAGCTTCGTGGCTTCGGGGTCCGTGCCATCCCATCTGGCCTGAAGGCCTTCGTTCTCCAGTATCGAAACGTCGAAGGCCGCAGCCGCCGGATCGTCCTTGGCCGCTTCGGCGTCCTGACAGTCGAACAGGCACGTTCGCAAGCACGGATCAGATTAGGCGAAGTGGCGGGCGGTAGTGATCCAGCCGAGGTGCGCGCCCAATCCCGTGCCGCGATCACGATCCGCGAAGTCTGTAACTGGTATCTGGAGAACGCCGAGGCCGGAATCATTCTCGGTCGCAAGCATCGACCGATCAAGGCATCGACGCTGGTCATGGACCGGAGCCGGATCGAAACACACATCAAGCCGCTGATTGGCAACCGACAGGTTCGAGCGCTGCGCGTGTCCGACATCGAGAAGATGCAGATGGACATCGTCGCTGGCAAGACGGCCAAGGCCCGCGACGGCAGCAAGCGAGGCGGGAAGGTATCTGGCGGCCCTGGCGTAGCTGGTCGAGCGGTTTCTACGCTGCACAGCCTTCTGGCCCATGCGATGCGTTATGATCTGGTCGAGAACAATCCGGCTGCGGGCGTACGCAAGATCGCAGGCAAGCCCCGCACTCGCCGCCTGAGCGCTCCCGAAATCCGCGCACTTGGCGAGGCGATGGAAATTGCCGAACGCAATGGTGAGAACCCGACCGGCCTTGCTGCTGTCCGCGCATTGATGCTCACTGGTTATCGTATCTCCGAGGTTATCGGGATGGAGCACGACTGGCTGCATGCCGATCAGGGCTACGTGCATTTTCCTGACACCAAGACCGACGGCCAGTTCCGACCCATTGGCCGCGTTGCAGCGAACCTCTTGCTTGCCCAGCCCAAGAAGCGCGACCTGCTGTTTTTCTTTGGCTCGGACTTTGTTGATCGCCCATATTCAGGTGTGCCCGAAACGCTGAAGGCGCTTTGCACCATTGCCAGGTTGGATGGCGTGACGCCGCACGTTCTCCGGCACACTTTCGGTAGCGTCGCAGGTGACATGGGATTCTCTGAACTGACGATCAAGGCGCTACTTGGGCATGGATCGCGTGGCTCGACCCAGAACTATGTCCACATCGATGAGGCCATGCGGCTAGCTGTTGAGCGCGTTTCGGCGAAGATCGCCAACCTCCTCGATGGGAGCGAAGTCTCCGCAATTCTTCGCGCGGCCTAGGACCGCATCGCACCGAAATTGCTACGCCCAGGAGTCACAGCAAG
>JBATDO010000223.1:0-7740 GCA_049663505.1 Sphingorhabdus sp. | reverse complement strand
AGAAATATCTTGGTCCGATTTCGACGGTAATCATCGCGCTGATTGTCATTGCGTATATTTGGCGCCTCTTGCGCTGGAACCATGGGCACTAGGCTCGCGGATGGGCGTTCGTATATTCGTCAAGCAGCATGGCGGTGTCGACTGCCGTATATATCTGGGTCGATGACAGGCTGGCATGACCGAGCAACTCCTGAAGGCTCCTGAGATCAGCACCGCCCGCCAGCAGATGGGTCGCAAAGCTGTGACGCAGCGCATGGGGCGTAGTGCGGTCAGACAAGCCAAGACGCGCGCGCGCACCTTGGACGGAACGTCTCACCAATGCAGGCGACAGTGGTCCGCCGCGGGATCCTCGGAACAAGGGTTGGTCGCGCGACATGGTGTAGGGACACAAGTCAATGTAGTTCTCGATTGCTTGCTTCACCTGATCCAGGAGCGGTACAATACGGACTTTGTTCCGTTTGCCGAGTATGCGCAGGGTCACGCCGAGCGGTAACGCAGCACCGGTAATGCCGGTGGCTTCGCTGACCCTGAGGCCACTGCCATAAAGCAGCAACAACACTGCCCAGTCACGCGCGCCAATCCAGTCCTGTACTGACGCAGAAGATACCTCTTGCGCCAGCGCAATAACGTCATCGGGAGCTACCGGGCGTGGAAGGCTGCGTTGAACGCGTGGCCCCCTTAGTACAGGTATCGTCACTGCTTCGCCCAAAGCAAATCTGAGGAAATGCCGGACAGCCGACACTTCGCGTGCAGTCGAACGATTGACGAGGCCTTCACCACGGCGATTTGCCAGATATGATCGTAGGTCTGATGCGCCGATTTTACCCAACGCCTCCCGATCCACCGCAGTGCCCCAATGGATTGACAGGAAGCCAAGCAATCGTTCCGCTGTGGCGCGGTATGCACGCACGCTATGAGGTGACATTCGTCGATTGTTGATCAGGAACGCGCAATATTCCGTGAGAAGGCTAGGGTGTGTTGCCATGACGCCGATGTTATCAGGCTGCCGTCCCTGGCTCAACCTTGACGATTTCAGGCAGGATTGCATCAAGTAGTGGCATCCCCTGGCGTGTCACGACAAGCCGAACCCCACTTTTCTGGAGCAGGCCGAGTTTTTCGATGGCCGCAACAGCGTTGGCATCTATCAGGTCATCAACGGGAACATCGGTGCGTTTCGCAATGTCATCGAGATCGACCCCTTCGGCCAAGCGCAAACCCATGAGAAGTGCCTCGGTCGCCCTGGTATTATTGTCGAGTGCTTCTTCGAGCGTTATGCCGTGAGTGTTTCGATTTACAGCTGACAGGAAGTTTTCAGGCTTTCTATGGCGTTGCGTCGCGGAGCTCAACCTGCGTCCGTGCGCTCCAGGGCCAATCCCGATATAATCTGTATAGCGCCAGTACGAGAGGTTGTGGCGGCTCTGCTGGCCGGTGCGCGCATGGTTGCTGATTTCATAGGATGCAAGGCCACTGGCCGCCGTTATGTCCTGCGTGAGTTCATATAAAGCTGCAGAGTCGTCGTCATCTGCGGGCACAAATCGACCTTCACGGACCAAGGTCGCAAAACGTGTGCCTGGTTCGATCGTGAGCTGATAAAGTGATAAATGGTCAGTGCCGAGCTCAATTGCACGCTGAAGCTCGGCTTTCCAATCATCTGCTGATTGGTGTGGCCTTGCATAGATCAGGTCGATATTGACGCGTGCAAATTCTGATTGGGCGATATCCAATGCGTCTAGGCTCTCCTTCACGCTGTGCGCCCGACCCAGAAACGCAAGCGCGGCATCGTCGAGCGACTGAATTCCGAGCGATACTCGATTGACACCGGCAACAGCCAAATCACCAAAACGCGCGGCTTCGACCGATGATGGATTGGCCTCCAGCGTAATTTCGATGTCCTCGTCGAACCCCCAATGGCATTCTGCCGCATTTATCAATGCCTCGACCGTCGAAGGGGGCATGAGACTTGGAGTGCCTCCACCAAAGAAAATCGATGACAACCGCCTTCCCGGCGTCAGTGCTGCCTCGTAGGCCATATCCGATAGCAATGCGCTCGCCCAAGCAGTTTGATCGACTGAAGTGCGTACATGGCTGTTGAAATCGCAATAAGGGCATTTTGAGACACAGAACGGCCAATGAATGTACAGGGCAAGAGAGCCAGGCATCGCAATTGTCAAAACGCCGCAGCTACGAGCTTTGCAAAGGCGTCGGCGCGGTGACTCATTGCGTGCTTTTCTGCAGGATCAAGTTCAGCAAAGCTCTGCGTTCGCCCTTTTGGAACGAACACAGGGTCATATCCAAATCCCATATCGCCTCGTGGAGGCCAGACGAGGGATCCGTTTACCCTGCCTTCGAAAACCTCCGCATGGCCGTCCGGCCATGCGAGCGCCAGCGTACATGTAAAATAGGCACTTCTGTCGGTATCGGGTCCTAGCTCTGCCAATTTGCCTTCGACCTTGCCCATTGCCATGAACCAATCGCGCCCCGGAGGGCCCTCATATTCCTGTCTTTTTGCCCAGTCTGCTGTATAGACTCCAGGTGCTCCACCCAATGCAGTCACGCATAATCCACTGTCATCTGCGAGGGCCGGTAACCCTGATCCTTGCGCTGCTGCATGGGCTTTCAGCAATGCATTCTCTGCAAATGTTACACCAGTCTCGTCTGGTTCGGGAAGACCAAGTTCGCCTGCTGAAACCGGTTCGATGCCATAAGGTGCCAGCAAGGCCTTGATTTCCTTTACTTTGCCGGCATTGTGACTGGCGATCACCAGTTTTCCAGGCTGGAGTTTGCGACTGCTCATCAGACGGATTATACTGCGTCGGCCTGTGCCGTGAAAATCTTGTCGGTGCCCATGCGGGCCAAGCGCAGGAGGCGCAGCAACCCCTCTTCGTCATAGGTCGCACCTTCTGCTGTAGCTTGCACTTCGGCAATCTGCCCGCCTTCGATCAGCACAAAGTTTGCATCAGCGTCGGCATTGGAATCCTCGATATAGTCAAGATCCAACACTGGCGTTCCCTTGTATATTCCACAGCTCACCGCTGCGACCCTACCGGTTATCGGATCTTCTTTTACTGCACCTGATGCAATCAGTCCATTGACTGCCAGGCGCAGCGCAATCCATGCACCCGAGATCGCCGCGGTGCGCGTTCCGCCATCAGCCTGCAAGACATCGCAATCGAGAGTGATCTGATGTTCTCCAAGCTTCTTCAGGTCCACGACTGCACGTAAGCTCCGACCAATAAGTCTCTGAATTTCTTGAGTTCTACCGGATTGCTTGCCTTTGGCAGCTTCGCGTTGGCCGCGGGTATGTGTAGCACGCGGAAGCATGGAATATTCAGCCGTGACCCAGCCTTCACCTTTTCCCCGCAACCACGGTGGCAAGCGATCTTCAACGCTGGCGGTAACCAGCACGCGCGTATCACCAAAACTGATGAGCACGCTGCCCTCGGCATGTTTGGTGAAACCGGTTTCAACGTTGAGGACGCGCATTTCGTCGGGCGCACGGCCGGATGGACGCATGGTAATCTCCTGAAGCTTGTAAAGAATGAATATAGCGCAGTGCCATAGCTTGCCCGACTTGCTTTGCAAGCGTGCTGCGCTACATCGGTCTTGTGAACCAAACGCCGATCACCGAACTTAACGACCGGACCCGCACGATTTTTCGTGTGGTGGTGGAGAGCTATCTTGAATCTGGCACGCCGGTGGGATCGCGAACATTATCAAAAATTGGAGGCATGAACCTGTCTCCGGCGTCGATCCGGAACGTAATGCAGGACTTGGAAGAGGCAGGATTGCTTGCATCGCCGCATACCAGCGCAGGACGAATACCGACCGAGAGTGGATTGCGCCTTTTTGTTGACGGCATGATGCAGGCAGCAGAACCGTCAGCTGCGGATCGCCGCGCGATTGAATCGCAGATCAACGGCGGAGGGCCAATTGAAGAAGCGTTGGCTGCGGCAACTTCGGCGCTTTCAGGGCTGTCATCTTGTGCAGGAGTCGTGCTTGTTCCAAAACGTGACACGGTGATGAAGGCGTTCAGTTTTGCGCGGTTGTCTGCAACTCAGGTGCTGGCTATTCTGGTGGGAAATGACAATAGCGTCGAGAATCGCGTACTTGAGATTGATCGCACCGTAAGCGACAGTGCGCTCGTTGAGGCATCGAACTATATTTCCGCGCGCCTATCCGGCCTGACGCTCTCCGAAGCGCTTTTGCGTCTCGATACCGAAATTCGGGCTGAAAAGGCAGAGCTAGATGAAACGAGCGAGAAACTGGTGCGAAACGGCCTTGCCGTTTGGTCGCTCGATGCCAACAACCGGCCCGTTCTGATCGTTCGCGGTCAATCTAACTTGATCGATGAAGGCGCAGCTGCCGATCTTGATCGCGTGCGCCAGCTTCTCGATGAGTTGGAAAGCAAGGAGGAAATTGCGCGGCTTGTCGACAGTGCCCGTGACGCCCAGTCGGCAAGAATTTTTATTGGATCAGAAAATAATCTTTTCTCGCTGTCTGGCTCTTCTGTCATTGCTGCACCATATCGTGATGCCGGTGGGAAAGTCGTTGGAGTTGTTGGGGTTATCGGACCGACGCGTCTCAATTACGCACGCATCGTTCCAATGGTTGATTTTACCGCACAGGCTCTAACCCGCTTGATGAAATAAAATTGCTTTCTATATGCGCATTGCATGACGCGCCGGCTTTCCGGCTCAATGGATTAGTGAACAGGGCTATGACAGACAAAAAGAACGAAGCAGCAGGCGCCGCTGAAAAAGAAATGGAAGGCGTGCCGGAGCATCTGCGCGAAGCCGCGCAAGACGTTACCAACAATGCCGAAGCCGAACGCATAGCGATGCTCGAGGATCATCTTGCAAATGCCAAGCAAGAAGTACTCTACGCGCAAGCAGAAACCCAGAATGTGCGTCGTCGGATGGAAAAGGAAGCGACGGACGCTCGAGCATATGCGGCGACCGGATTTGCTCGTGACATATTGTCTGTGTCCGATAATCTCTCGCGTGCACTGGAAGCCATCCCGGCTGAAATGCGGGAGAGCGAAGCAATGAAACCACTGGTGACGGGTCTTGAGGCAACTGGCCGCGAACTCGATAGTGTTTTTGCAAAGCACGGCATCACACGAATCGCTGCCATGGGGATGCCCCTCGACCCTAACCAGCATCAAGCAATGGTTGAAATTCCAAGCGCCGATGTTGAACCGGGAACGATTGTAGCCGAAATGCAGGCTGGATACATGATCAAGGAACGCCTTCTGCGTCCTGCATTGGTTGGAGTTGCAAAGTCGGTCGAATAGTATCGACCGGGTTTGAGGATTTCATGCATTTTTTGATTTGATCCGAAAGCTTTGTTGTTTTTGGTGGCGCGGTGGCGCGGTGGCGCGCTGTGCTCCCGAAAGCAAGATTGCCTCGTGTCCGCATTGATGTTTTGTTCCAGACTGTGAAAATGACGCAATTATCGCCAACATTGGTTTTGAACATCCTCAACGGTGAACGGGATGGATATTGCCTCAGCTCAAGCAGCAGCAAAAACTCTTCAATAATGAGCTGAAGTTTCTGATCGACGGCCTAGTTGCTGCGGGCAGTTCGAAGGTTTGAGTGAACCTCCACAGTTCTGCCCTGGTATTGAGCGTTTCGAGGGTGATTTGCGATGCAAATTGACTATCGCCGCCAAACCCAATCGGCTAGGTGCCGCCACCATGGCCACCAACCCAGTGCAACCCTTTGAATTTAGTAGATGGCGTTCCGAACTCCGCGCCACGGCGACGCTTGCTTGGCCCATGATCTTGTCTAACCTGACAATGATGCTGATCGGCGTGACCGATGTGATCTTGCTTGGCTGGCTCGGTCCGCGTGAACTTGCAGCGGGTGCGTTAGGGCACAATCTTGCCATGCTTTGTGCAATTTTTTGTATGGGTCTGGTCACAGCGACTGCACCAATGATGGCGTCTGAGAAGGGTCGAATGGCGCATTCTGTTCGAGACATCAGGCGAACTGTCCGACAGGGTTTCTGGACAGCGCTGTCGGTCATGGTGCCCGTGTGGCTATTTTTGTGGAATACCGAGGCTGTTCTGCTTGCTACGGGACAACAGCCTGACCTGTCAGCTAACGCTGCAATTTTCGTTCGCACATATATGTGGTCCATCCTGCCTTTCATTTGTTTCATCGTGCTCCGCAATTTCGTCGCTGCACTTGAGCAACCGATTTGGGCAACGTTGGTAAGTCTGGGCGCCGTCATCGCCAATGCAGTAATCAATTATGGATTGATTTTAGGAAATTTTGGTTTTCCACAGTTGGGGTTGATGGGAGCGGGCATTGGCAGCACGATTACCAACTTGTTGCAATTGTCAGTCATGCTGGCTGTTGTTAACTTTCATCCGAAATTTCGTCGCTATCATCTGCTAGGACGTTTCTGGCGGCCAGACTGGCATCGATTTAGGCAAATCTGGCGACTTGGTTTGCCAATTGGCGTGACGATGGGTTTTGAAGGCGGTGTGTTTGCGATCGCAATCCTGCTGATGGGGTTGATCAATGAGGCTTCAGTTGCAGCGCACGCGATCGCATTACAGGTCGCTTCGTTGACCTTCATGGTCCCGATGGGGTTGGGGCAGGCCGCCACGGTGCGTGTCGGGCTCGCTTACGGCCGGAATGATCCGGCCGGCATTGCGCGCGCTGGATGGACCGGATTTGCTCTTGGCACCGGTTTCATGGCCGTGATGGCACTGATGATTTATCTCATACCCGAATTGTTGATCGGCTTCTTCATCCAGCCTGTTGATGCAGACTCCACCAAGGTTTTCAACCTTGCTGTCGGGTTTCTGCTGGTTGCAGCGGTGTTCCAGATTGTCGATGGCGCGCAGGTTGTAGGTGCAGGAATGTTACGCGGTCTGCACGACACCAAGGTCCCCATGTTCTTTGCAGCCTTTGGGTACTGGGTGGTGGGAATCGGCGTCGGCGCCTGGTTGGCGTTCCAACAGGGCTGGGATGGCATCGGCGTCTGGACAGGGCTGGCAACTGGACTGGCCATCGTGTCGGTGCTCATGCTCATCCGATGGTCCATGCGGGCACGTCTGGGACTGCTTCCCAGTCGCTAGATTGTTTGCGCCCGGTTCTCGTCACGGTGTTTCTTCAGATATTTCATGAAGGGCGTGCCGCCAGTTCCCACGTCGGTATCATTGCCAGCACCAGATGACGCCTGCTTGTTGATATAGCTAGCGGCATATTCAAGATGACGACTGCGGAAGCGGGCAACTTGTTCGACGCAGGAATTGAAGGCTTGTTTTAAGCTGCTGTGCTGGGTTTTTGCATAATCTCGCAGCCGGCTTTCATGACGCAGCGCGTCGATAAATTTGCGATGCATCGGCGGACGATATGCATGCAATTCATCAAGGAATTCGCGCAGCGGGTCACTTTGGTGGACGACTTGGAAAAGCGCATCCATCGCAGGCACGATCGAGCTTTGTGATCCAGTTTGCCCCCGATAGGATTGGGGCTTCCCGTCGAACCGGTCTACGCCCTCGTAAACGAGCCCGTGAGGCATCGCGGGGTTGTTTTTCCAACCATGGATATAGGGACGGACCCGCTGATAATAGATATATGGATCGCATCTCTCCGGCATCCTGTCAAAATGTCCATTCATTTCATCCCAGACATGGTCCATGTCGGTAAGCAAGCGCTCAACTTCCACGGCATCGTTGCGATGGGTGGCTTCGACCAATTCTGTTGCCAATTGTAACGCTCTGCC
>JBATDO010000222.1:0-2979 GCA_049663505.1 Sphingorhabdus sp. | reverse complement strand
GTGGTTGACGGGTCAAAACCGGTAGGACCATTTGCGCCGATGCTGTTGGCAATCTCTTTTCCAAGTTCAACGCCAAATTGGTCAAATGGGTTCACCCCGAGAAGCACTGCATTCACAAACGTGCGGTGTTCATAAAAGGCTATCAATGCACCGACAATCGAGGGACTGACATCCTCGATCAGAAGAGTTGTTGATGGTCGATTGCCCTCATAATTACGTGCACCGTCTTGCGAGGTCTTTCCTGCCATCAACGCAGCCCCCTGGGCAAAGCAATTGACCAACAACGCTTCGTGGTGAGCGGGATCAAAATCGTGACCCGGGGCTTTGCTTGCAATAAACTCAACCGGGATTGTGTGGGTGCCTTGATGAAGGAGTTGGAAAACAGCATGCTGTGCATCGGTCCCGACCCCGCCCCATGTGACAGGAGCACTGGCCCGGCCGAGCGGCTGGCCATCTGCTGTCACTGACTTTCCATTCGATTCCATTTCGAGCTGCTGCAAATAGTCCGGAAGCAGACGCAATCGTTCGTCATAGGCAAAAACAGCCCGTGTCTGGCTATTCCTCAACTGTGCGTAAAACAAATCGCAAAAGGCGGCGAGAATAGGTGCATTTTCCAGAACACCTGCGATCCGAAAATGGCGATCCATTGTTGCTGCGCCTTCGAGCAACTCTTCATATACCGACCAGCCGAGCCCCAGCGCGACCGGGAATCCAATGGAACACCAAAGCGAATATCTACCTCCCACGGCCTCATTGAACGGCAAGACACGGCTTTCGTCGATGCCCCATTCAATCGCTCGCTCCGGATAAGCAGTAAGCGCCACGAGTTGGGCATAAGGATCCGAGACGCCCCCATCTCGCATCCATTCCATCGCGCTAGTTGCATTTAGAAGAGTTTCGGTCGTCGTGAAAGTCTTGGATGCGATGGCCACAAGTGTTTTTTGCGGATCGAACTGCGCCACGGCTTCGGCCAGGGCGGCACCATCGACATTTGACACCACCCTTACGTCGTAACGAGAGGTCTCCCGTCCGAGTGCATCTATGAGCAGTTTTGGGCCCAGTGCTGAACCTCCAATACCGATGTGCAAGATGTGCTTGATATCGCCCAATACGCCCGCTTCTATTGCTTCCACCAGGCCGCGCATTCTTGCTTGCATGGCCCTGGCGTTCGCCACCGCCTGTGCACTTCCGCTTCCGCGCTCTGCGGTGTGTTCAGCTGCTCGACCTTCGGTAGGATTGACCACCTCACCGCAAAACAGGGCGTCACGCGCGCTATCGAGCCCCACTTCTTTGGCGAGCCCTGCAAACAGCTCCAGTCCCTCGCGGTCCAGGTGCGTTTTAGAAAAATCGAACCTTATGCCGCTTTGTTCAATGGTCATTGTTGAAACCCGATCTGGATCACCTGCAAAAAGCGATTTCAAATCCTGTAACCGAAGCTGTTCCAGCTTGCTCCAGTCTCTTGTGGCCATTGGCAATTCCTTGAATAAAAGACAGGTGAATCTCTGCGCTGGCCAATAGCGCGGCTAAGCATTAGAAGGCCAGCAACTTTAGCTTTTTAGCCAGATAATTGAGGATTTGTGGAAAACATCAATCACAGCACTGCGAGCCTGTCCGAAAGAAAAGGCAGTGGAACAGCTCAGTCCGAGTGGAAGGAATATGGCGTATTTCTCTTAAAGCTCGCACTGTTTGTCATGATATTGCGAAGCTTCATTATTTCTCCATTCAATATTCCGTCTGAATCGATGCAGCCCAGGCTCTTGATTGGAGATTATCTGCTCGTTGCTAAATGGCCCTATGGCTATTCGGCACACAGTCTTTCTCTTCCGTCACGATGGAGTCGGGCACTCGGATCAGCGATCAGCGGGGGCCAAACTGACGCTGGCTTTCGGCTATTGCCGGGGCAGCCCGAGGCTGGCGACGTGGTCGTATTCAAGGCACCGCCAAGCAACAGTGAAGACTATATCAAGCGGGTAATAGGACTACCGGGCGATGTCATTCAAATGCGGGCCGGAATCCTGGAGATTAATGGTGTCGCTGTGAAAAAAGAGCGCATTGCCGATTTGGTCATACCAGTATCTGTCAATATGCAGGAAGCCTCCGCGCTCGAAGGCAGCCCATTTGCCTGCTGGCGTCCCGACTTCGAGGAAGCATCGTCTTTGGGCGGTACACAGTGCCGCTATCCGCGGTACAGGGAAACGCTACCAAATGGCCGAAGCTATCAAATACTCGACCTTGATGACGACCTTCCAGGCGATGATACGATCCCTTTTGTAGTCGGAGAGGGCGAAATCTTCCTTATGGGTGACAACAGGGATCGTAGCGCAGACAGTCGCTTTCCCGCCGACGGCAAAGCGATCGGTATCGTCCCGCAGGAAAACCTGGTTGGCCGCGCCCTGGTCTCTGTATTTTCAACTGATGGATCAGCAAGCTGGCTGCTACCGTGGACTTGGTTCACTGCAGCCCGTTGGGAACGAATTGGAAAAACATTTTGAACGACGTGGTCCAGGCCGACTGGCTAATCCAGATATTGCCCTCGCCCCCTGTCGATATCGCGCTTTATGACCGTGCGCTGACACATGGCAGCACAGGTAAACCAGATTACCAACGATTGGAATTCTTGGGCGACCGCATATTGGGTCTGGTGATCGCCGAAATGCTCTACCACCGGTTCTTTGACGAGGCAGAAGGGCGCCTATCGCATCGCCTGAATGCGCTGGTGTCGGGCACGACATGCGCAGAAATGGCGAGGCAGATTGATTTGCCCCCCCGTCTTCGGTTGGGCAAACAGGCCAGAGACGACGGCGCGCAGCAAAGCGACAATGTCTTGGGTGACGTCATGGAAGCACTTATAGGGGCGCTCTATCTCGAACAGGGGCTAGAGGCCGCGCGTTCCTTTATCATGGGACTTTGGGAGCCATTGGTCGACACTGCAAACGGCGCGCCAAAGCACCCCAAGTCGGCGCTCCAAGAGTGGTGTGC
>JBATDO010000221.1:0-2039 GCA_049663505.1 Sphingorhabdus sp. | reverse complement strand
AACCAGCATCTCATAGGGCGGGCCACCAAGCTCGAACGCATGGGGCTGGCAGACAAAATTTCCCCTGGATGCTGGCGGTTGAAGCCGGGGCTTGAACAGTCACTGCGCGATCTTGGCACCCGGGGTGACATCATCAAGACGATGCATCGGGCCATGGCCGAGCACGGTCTCGCCGCCGAACCCGGTCGCTTCGCAATGTATGACGAAACTGATCCCGAACCCGTCATCGGGCGACTGGTCGAGCGCGGCCTGTACAATGAGCTTACCGGTCAGGCCTATGCAGTGGTTGATGGCGCCGATGGCCGCGTCCATCATCTCAAATTCTCCGACATCGACATGACGGGCGATGCCGCGTCCGGCAGTATCGTCGAGCTTCGCATCTGGACCGACCGACGCGGCAGTGAACAATCCTCGCTCTGGACCCATTCCGATCTCGACCTTGCAGGTCAGGAGCGCAGCCGTGGATCGACCTGGCTGGACAAGCAGTTGATCGCCTCTGAACCGCTGACGCTTGGCGCAGGCTTTGGCAGCGAAATCGAAGCGGCCAAGGCACGCCGCCTCGAGTATCTGGAAAGCGAAGGGCTAGCCCATCGGCACGGCGACCGCTTCGTACTGTCGCGGGGTCTGCTCGGCACACTGCGCGAGCGCGACCTTGCCGAAGCAGGCGTTTCCCTCGCGCGCAAACATAATCTGCCCTATTGTCAGGGACGCCCGAACAGTGATGTGTCAGGCGTCTATCGCCAACGCATCCAACTCGCCTCGGGCCGTTTTGCGATGATCGACGATGGTCTTGGCTTCGCGCTCGTTCCTTGGTCGAAGCAGCTGGACCGGCATCTGGGGCAATATGTGAGTGGGAATTCGCGATCGGGCGGAGGGATCGAGTGGACCCTTGGCCGCTCACGCGGGATCGAGATTTAGACTGTCGTGTAACGACAACATTGTGGTCGTTGCCGTCGTACCCTAAGACTTCTGACGGGAGGTAAGCTTGGATGACCGTTCAATACCGCCGTGCAACGCGCGTAGATGTTCCAGCAATCGTGGCCTTGCTAGCCGACGACATTCTTGGAGCAACACGAGATGGCAATCAATTCAATTTTTCGAACCGATATTACGAAGCTTTCGCTGAAATTGACGCCGACAAAAACCAGTACCTCTGCGTCGTAGAAGACGACGGAAATATTGTTGGAACTCTTCAGCTTAGCTTCATTCCGGGGCTAGCTCGTGGCGGAGCGAAGCGAGGTCAGATTGAGGCCGTGCGAATAGCCACTGAGCGCCGCGGTCAAAGAATTGGCGAAGAAATGTTCGCTTGGGCTGTCGAAAAATGCAAATCGAAAGGATGTTCTATCGTTCAGCTGACAACAGATAAGTCGCGCCCAGACGCACACCGATTTTATGATCGCCTTGGGTTTGAGCCGACGCACATCGGCTACAAAATTATCCTCTAGGCAAATGCCCGCTCGCCCCAACAGACCCGCCATTGCAAGTGAGAGTCCGCCAGAGTGCGAAGACGACCCGAAGGCGCTTGCGCAACCGGCGGCTTGCATCTCATGGCATCACAATGTCCGCTGCGAAGATCCTCTGGGGCCAGGTGCTGGCCGTCATCATCATCATTTTGGGGAGCATTTGGGCGGCCACCCAATGGACCGCGTCGGCGCTTGGCTTTCAGCCTGAGCTCGGCGCGCCATGGTTCTCACTGTTCGGCCACCCTGTCTACCGGCCCTATGACTTGTTCTGGTGGTGGTTCTCGTACGATGCCTATGCGCCGCAGATCTTTGACAAGGGCGGGATGATCGCAACCTCGGGCGGGTTCGTCGCGATTGTCGTCGCCATTGCCATGTCGGTTTGGCGCGGCCGCGAGAATACCAACGCCAACACCTACGGCACAGCGCGCTGGGCAACTCGTGATGATATCCGCAAGGCTGGATTGCTGGCCGACACCGGCGTCGTGCTCGGCCAGTTCCAGAACAACTATTTGCGCCACGACGGCGCCGAACATGTGCTCTGCTTCGCCCCGACCCGTTCGGGCAAGGGTGTCGGTC
>JBATDO010000220.1:0-10001 GCA_049663505.1 Sphingorhabdus sp. | reverse complement strand
AGCGCTGTATCGCTGCCATCGTTGCGTCGTCAAGGGGAAATCACATTCCCGAAATAGCTGGTCTCATTGGATGAACCCATGGCGAACTGGTCCATGTTAAGCTTGCCGAGCATCCCTGCCCCAGCCTTCCAGAGATTTGCAGATACAGTTGATTCATAGGTCGGCACGAATCCTTCAAGGATATGGCTTGCAGCTGTGGTCTGAACTCCCTCGGTGCAAAACAGATCCTTCATGCCGATCGGCACACCTGCCATCTTGCCAAGCGGCTTACCTGCAGCGCGGTTGTCATCAACCGCCCTCGCTGCCTCTAAGGCGATTTCCGGAGTCTCAACGATGAACGCATTGAGAGCCTTTGCGTTTGATACGCGGGCGTTTAGCGCTTGTGCGACCTCGATCGCTTTGAATTCGCCCAAGGCCACGCCATCGCGAATAGCCGCCACACCCATTCTGGAAAAGTCAGTCATTATTCGATCACCTTGGGTACGCCAAAAAAGCTGCCTTCCTTTGCAGGAGCGTTGGCAAGGACTTTGTCACGAACATTGCCATCAGTTACGACATCTTCTCGTAAACGCAGCTTGTTGGCGATGACTGCGGTCATAGGCTCAACGCCTGTAACATCGACCTCACCCAGTTGCTCCACCCAGGCAAGAATGCCATTGAGTTCACCGACCATCTTGTCGGCCTCTGCATCATTGATCGCAATGCGGGAAAGCCGTGCGATCTTGTTCACGGTATCTTTATCTACTGACATAGCGCCGCCGCTAGCATTGCGCCTGCCGCGCTTCAACCCCAGTTGGTGGTAAAAGCCCAGATTGTAAGGTCACATTCAAATATCCGGTGCTATTTTCCCCAAATCCGTTATTTGCGCAAAATTATAGTCGAGGTATCAAAAGTTGGTTCGCAAGTTTCTCTATGTCGTCGCTGCGCTTATCGTGCTGGTTATCGCTGGCGGTTTCGTTATGCGCATTTATGAAACGGAATTAACCGAAATTGCGTTCGTACCGACGACAAAGTTCGAAAAACAAGCTGCCCTCGACACCAATATCTACAAGCGGCCTGAAATGTGGTTCGCGCGCAATGGAATGACGGCCGAAAATCCAACCTTATGGCAACCTGTCGGCGCAGAAAAGACAGAGATGCCCGGTTCGGCAGCTATCTTCTTCATACATCCAACATCCTACCTAGCGAAAGACCATTGGAACGCGCCTCTCGATGAAAAAGAGTCACAAGACCGCGCACGTTTGTTCCTGCGCGGATTGGCGTCGCCATTTGCCAGCGCGGGCGAGATCTGGGCACCGAGATATCGCCAAGCTACAATTGGAGCCTTTTTGACCTCGAAGCCTGAGGGTGAACAGGCTCTTGAGGCTGCATACCAGGATGTCCTGCAGGCATTTGATGAGTTCGTTGCGCAGGTGCAAAAGGACCGACCAATTATCCTTGCGGGCCATAGCCAAGGAGCCCGGCATTTGTCGCATCTTCTCAAGGATCGCATCGCGGGCAAGAAAATTTCCGAAAGAATAGTTGCAGCCTATGTCGTGGGCTGGCCGGTTTCGATCAAGACAGACCTACCGAAAATGGGGATGCCGGCTTGTACTTCGCCCGACATGACTGGATGCATTGCGAGTTGGCAGAGCTTCGCCGAGCCTGCCGAATACGGCCGCATTGTAAAAGCCTATGACGCGACTATGGGTTTTAATGGCGAGCCGCGAAATGGGACCAATTTGCTATGCACAAACCCTTTGAACGGTGGCTCAGCGCCTGATGCTCTCGCCGAGGCAAATCTTGGCACCTTGAAGCCTGGTAACGACATGAAGACTGGCGAATTGATTGCAGGTGCAGTTCCAGCTCGTTGCGACAAGAAGGGCTTTCTGCTCATCGGAAACCCGCCCGATGTTGGACCTTATGTACTTCCTGGCAACAATTACCATGTTTACGACTTCCCGCTCTTTTGGGCAAATGTCCGAGCCGATGCGCTTTGGCGACTGAGTCAGTTTCTCGCCAAATGATATGCGATTCGGTCGCCGCTTTCCGAAACATCCTTCCCATGGGCGGCGTGCTGATCGGACTGGACATCGGCAGCAAGACCATTGGCACGTCTTTTTGTGACGCTGGATGGACATTTGCTTCCCCTTGGGACCTGATAAGGCGAAGTAAGTTCAGCAAGGACAAGGTGTTGCTCCAAGCAGCGATCGCAACTCGCCCGACAAAAGGAATTGTGATCGGCCTGCCGCTCAACATGGACGGCACTGAAAGTCCACGAAGCCAATCCAGCCGCGCGTTTGCTCGTAATATTGCCGACCTCGGATTACCGATATTGTTGCGCGACGAACGCTGGTCAACCCAGGCTGTGGAACGCAACATGATTGCAGCTGACATGAGCCGCGCAAAACGTGCCGACAAGATCGATAGCGGTGCTGCGGCCTTCATCCTGCAAGGTGCGATAGATGCACTGACAGCTTGATATGCAAGCACAACACCCCTAAAGCACTGGCTTTAATGACATTGACATCGAACATTGCTGCCGACCGCTTCCCTGCTGGATCGTCCGCCTTTCCTCACAGACACTTGCTCGGTATCGCCGGACTACAGCCCTGGGAAATTCTCTACATCCTCCAGGAGGCGGAACACTGGGTAGCGCTCAATCGTTCCGGGGCAGCCAAACATGATGACCGACTGCGCGGCCTCACCATTATAAATGCGTTTTTCGAAAATTCGACGCGTACCCTGTTGTCCTTCGAAATCGCTGGAAAGCGCTTGGGTGCCGACGTGGTCAACATGCATGCGGCCCAATCGAGTGTCAAAAAGGGTGAAACGCTGATTGACACTGCGATGACGTTGAATGCCATGCGGGCAGACGCAATCGTTATCCGACACGCCAGTTCCGGGGCTGTACAACTGATTTCGGGTAAGGTGGATTGCCCTGTTCTCAATGCAGGCGACGGCAGTCATGAACACCCGACACAAGCCCTGCTCGATGCCCTGACCATCGTGCGCCGGAAAGGCAAGGTTGAAGGGCAGTCGGTCGTTATCTGCGGGGACGTCCTTCATAGCCGAGTCGCACGGTCGAACATTTTATGCCTAACCACCCTCGGCGCGGAAGTCCGGGTTGTCGCGCCACCTGCCTTAATGCCATTTGGGATCGAGGCATTTGGAGCCAAGGTGTTCACGGACTTCGATGTTGCCCTTGAGGGCGCAGATGTCGTTATGATGCTGCGCCTCCAAAGCGAACGGATGCAAGGAGATTTTATTCCGTCTGCTCGCGAATATTTCCATCTCTACGGCCTCGACGATAAGCGGCTCGCCAAAGCCAAGTCCGACGCGCTGGTCATGCACCCTGGCCCGATGAATCGCGGTGTGGAAATTGCGAGCAATATAGCCGATCATGTTGAACGCTCTGCCATTACCGAACAAGTTGAGATGGGTGTTGCTGTGCGAATGGCTTGCCTCGACATATTGACCCGTAAACATCGCGGCGTGGAGGGCTGGGCATGACCGGGATCAGCATTATTGGGGGTCATGCGGTCGTAGGTGGTGAACACAATCCGGTCTTCGCACATGTACATGTCGAAGGTGGGAAAATCGCATCAGTGGGCCGGGCATTTCCTCTAGCCGAGCAATTCGATGCCGGTGGTTTAATTGTGGCCCCGGGCATAATTGATCTGGGCGTATTTCAAATCGACAAGCCGGCTTTCCGCTTTGGCGGAATTACGCGGGCTGCATTGATGCCAGACCAGTCTCCGGTCCACGACGATCCGGCGACCGTCCGTTATGCAGCGCTCAAGGGCAAGCCAGATTTATGGGTGCATCCATTGGCAGCTGCAACGCGCGACTTGGGCGGTCAGAACATGGCTGAAATCGCGTTGATGAAGCATGCAGGTGCAGTCGGCGTCGCAACCGGCCGCCGATGGATATCGGACAGCGGGATAATGCTGCGTATTATGCGTTATTGCGAAGCCCTCGGCATGCCCATGTTCGTGCACAGCGAAGATGGCGGGTTGGCAGGCAATGCCGTTGCGACGGAAGGCGAGACTGCTACTCTACTTGGACTTGCGAGCGCATCCCCCATAACCGAATCCCTGGCAATTTCACGCGATTTGCTGCTCGCAGAGGAAAGCGGTGCGCATGTCCATTTCAGGCAAGTTACGACTGCCCGTGGCCTCGACCTCATTCGCGCTGGCAAGGCCAAGGGGTTGCGCATCAGTTGCGGAATCACTCCGGCACATCTTTTCTTGTGTGACAATGCCGTATCGGATTTCCGAACCTTTGCGAGACTATCGCCTCCGCTCAGGTCGGAAGCAGACAGATTGGCGTGTATCGATGCAATTGCTGACGGAACCATTGATGTCATAGCCTCGGGTCACGACCCGCGTGGCCCCGAGGACAAGCGCCTTCCATTCTCGGAAAGTGAGCCTGGGATGGCCGGCGCCGAAACATTATTGGCATTGTCGCTTAACTTGGTTCGTGACGGGACAATTTCAATTGGGCGCCTGTTCGAACTCCTTGCCACAAACCCTGCTCGGATTTTGGGCCTCGATGCAGGACGGCTTGAGGAAGGCTGCCAAGCCGATCTGATCATGATTGACCCTGACACGCCCTGGCAGATCGATGGTGCTCGAATGGCAGCATTAGCGGGCAACACGCCGTTTGACAGGCTTCCTGTCCAAGGACGGGTGCGGCACATGATGAAGGGCGGCAAGATCATTTAGATCCGCCGCCCGTAAAACCGTTATAATCGCAAGTTTAACGTGCAGCGATCCTGCGTCCATGGCCGCTGGCCATCCGGACGGGAGACACACCACCAATATTGCGTACCAGGCAAACGCCGCCTTGAGACTTGATCTGCTTGCATGCGGCGTTTGCCGTTTGTGAATTACCAAATCCCATCGCCGCCAAACGAACCAGCTTTTTGCCATTCACGGTAACAGTCGAGCTTGCCGAGCCAAATCCCTGCAGGACGTTGTAGCGTTTGCTGTATTTGCTCCAAGCCGCCTCTGCGTTGGCCACGCTGGAAAAAGCACCCAATTGGACCAAATGTGAACCAGCAATGCTGGTTGATTTTGGTGCGGGGACTTGCGCCAATGCAAGCTTCACTGGTCCGGAAGTTGATTTTGAAGGACCAATCTGAGCTTTAATCAACGGCGCCTCAAACGCCGGCAGTTCAGCGGGCGCAACTTCGGCAATCTTAACCTCTGTTTCGACCGCTGCGAATCCAGCGCTTTCAGCAACAGGTACTTCACCAATTGCTGCCAGTTCGACGACGGGTTGAGGTGCAGCCGAGTCAAATGGCAAGTCCAAAGACGCGGATTGAGCCAAGGAAGCCGGGACGGTTGGAGTGTTTAACGCGAGTCGCGTTGGCTGGCCTCCATCTGACATGTTCGGACGAACGTTGAGGAGACTTGCAACCCGATATGTATAACTATTGGGTCGAGCAAACTGCGCCCATTCGGCGATGCGTTCGTTCACATTGTCCTGTGCCATGTCCTGCGAAGCCATGACCCGGGCATCACTCCACCGGCCGTTCAGTGCATAAGCCAGCGCCAGGTTCTGCCGGGTACGGGCCGTCGCGTTATCTGTTCGCACCGCTTCGCTCAATATGCTTACCGCGTCCGCTGCACGGCCTGCCAGGGCCAAGGTTAACCCGTAATCACTCACGGGAACAATTGCCCGATTTGCATCAACCAATGCTACAGCCGAATCGACGTTGCCTTGAGCAATTCGGGTAAGTGCAAGACTGATAACGGTTCGCGGGTCGACCTGCCCGAGTTCCATCACGTCTACCAATGTCCGCTCTGCCGCGACAAAGCGCCCTTGGGCGAGGTAAACCCTGGCCAGCAGTGAACGATAGTCACGGTTTTCCATGTCGGCTTCCACGGCTAGCTCGGCATAAGTCAGAGCTCGATCGGATTTGCCTTTTGCCAGAGCCTTCTCTGCCTTTTTGGCCCAGCCATAAGCCTTTTCGGGACCCGCCTTCTTGGCCGACACCTTTTGTGTACTCCCGATCCCGGCGTTAGACGCCGCCAACGTTGAAACTGCGACAAAGGCAGTCGACAGAGCAAGCTTTATAACAAAATTGCTGTTCATGGCATCACCTCAAAAAAGCGCTTATTCAATTCAGTGTTTTCTGACCGGGACGTTGGCTGCAAGTTGGCCAATTTCGGGCATCGATTCTAGGAAGGCGTCGAGCGCGTCAGTCACCAAATTCTGTGCTGACTGGTGTCGAACTGCACACGCAAGCCGTAATTTCAAATGGCGTTCGCTATCCAGACGCAATGTAAATGCTGCCTTGCCCTTGAGACCCGGTGCCGAACGGGCCCGCGAGCGCGGCGCATCGGTTTTGACCCGCTTGGCAACGGGTTTAACTGGCGGTTCTGGAGTCATCGTGACGACTGTAAGGGCAGAAGCTACCGATGGCAGTTCCCCTTCGAAGCTGTCAAAACCCGCTTCCAGACCAGCCTGCATTTCTGCAGCAAGACGTTCCTGCTGGTACCGGACGTCCGACTTGGCGTCAGGAACCGCTGCTGCCAGCGGATTTTGACCATGGGTATCATGCTCATAGTCCATAGGCGTATTGGGATCAGGGTCGACGTCATACCCCATGTCATTCCAGCCCAAGTCATCTTGTGCCAGCGCTGCAGAACCAAAATTGCCCATCATTGTTGGACGGCGCATCGCCGGACGTGCCGCACCCTTGCGAGCGAGCAAGATGCCTGAGAGTGAAGCGATTGGTTTAGGTTCGGTCATGTCTTTGCCCCCTATCCGCGCTTAAGAGCCGAAAACCCGGCGGCCAAAGCCACCCATCGGCCGAGCGGCAGCAGCCTGCTGGCTGGCCGCTGCGGCAGGTGCACTGAACACGGTACGCCGAAAATTTTTCTCGAGCCGGTCCGAAATATAGGCCCAGAGCTGGATCACTTCCTGAGAAGATCGTCCGTTGGGATCGATTTCCATAACAGTGCGACCATCGATCATCGACGCAGCGAAATCGGTGCGATGGTGCAATGTAATCGGGGCGACAGTGCCATGTTGAGACAATGCAACTGCCGCTTCAGAGGTTATCTTGGCCTTGGGAGTCGCTGCATTCACAACAAATATCAGAGGCTTTCCAGCTCGTTCACACAAATCAACTGTTGCTCCAACGGCACGCAAATCATGCGGGCTTGGGCGAGTTGGCACAACGATGAGTTCAGCAACCGAGATAACGCTCTGGATCGCCATGGTGATCGCTGGAGGCGTGTCAATCACCGCCAATTTGAATCCCTGTTGACGCAATATGGCCAAATCAGCGGCCAGCCGAGCCACTGTTGTCTGAGCAAAGGCAGGAAGTTCGGCCTCGCGTTCGTTCCACCAATCGGCCAACGAGCCTTGTGGGTCGATATCGATAAGGACAACTGGCCCGGCACCGGCCAGTTGTGCCTGAACCGCTAGATGTCCGGAAAGGGTGGTTTTGCCCGATCCGCCTTTTTGTGATGCTAATGCGAGAACCCTCACATCAATCCCCTTTGCAAATGTTTCAAATGGGGATGTGACAGAACAGGGCTAAAAATCCGTTAACGCTGCGGACTGATTTCGATCCAAAGCTGGCGCTGCAACCCTGAATTTCCTTAACGCCAAAGCCGAGTAAAGACGTGCCATTTGAACCTTTGGACTGGTTAAGCTATTAATGGGAGATGTTTACCAAATTTCAGTTTCTATCACTTAAGGCACTTGTCACGTTCAAATGGAGTGAAAAAATGGCAATCGGGTCGCATCTCGCTAAAATCGCAATTGCCTCATTGGCCCTGTCGGCAACTGCCGTCCTCGCCTTCGCCGATGTCAAAGCTGGCGTTGATGCATGGAGCCGAGGTGAATATGAGGCAGCTATTAAAGAGTGGCGAGAACCCGCCTTAAAGGGTGATCCGGACGCCCAGTTCAACATGGGGCAGGCCTACAAAATGGGCCGCGGTGTGAAGGCTGACCTAAATGTCGCTCTGGAATGGTATAAAAAAGCAGCAGATCGGGGGCATCTACAAGCCGCCGACAGCTACGGACACCTGCTGCATTACCAAAACAAGATTTCACAATCCCTGCCATATCTTCAGGCATCTGCAGACAGAGGCGACCCGCGAGCCCAATATTTGCTTGCGACAGAGCTGTTCAATGGCCTCTACATAGAAAAAGACTGGGTGCGGGCTTATGCGCTTATGACGCGCGCTTCATCGGCAGGAATGGCTCCTGCATCGCGAAGCCTCGCTCAGATGGACCAGTTCATTCCACTCGAACAACGTCAAGCCGCAACGGTGCTGGCAGGAGAGCTTGAGCAACGTGCGAGCCGTACTCGCGCAACCCAGATGGCCAACTTTCCCATCAACACATTGCCAACCCAGAAATCCGTAAATCCAGTCTCCGTCCCACCTTCCAATATCCCACAAGCAAAATCACCCGGATTTCCAGCAGATATTTCCGTCAAAGGCGACCCCATCGCGGCGCTTCCCCCGGTAAAGATTGCTCCTGTCAAGGCTCCGCCGATCAAGGCAGCCGCAATCGACGCCTGGCGTATACAACTTGGAGCATTCGGTAATGAAACCAATGCGCAACGGGTTTGGGGCAAGCTCGAGTCCAGCATAAACGATCTCGCCGCGCTTCAGCATTATATGAAGGCTGTTGGCAATGTGACGAGATTGCAGGCCGGTCCGTTTGCCACTCGCAGCAAGGCAGAAGCGATGTGCGCCAAGGTCAAGGCAGCAGGGCATGCCTGCATACCAGTCACAAATTAAACTAGGTACAAAGGCGTTCGATGTCGCGCCCAAGTGTCCTGCGCGCTTGCTCATCACCGGACTGGACTATAAAATAATGCGTTCCTGAAAGGCTTGCCCGATCAGTACAGTAGCTGGCACAACCGCTCTCGATCGATCCAGGAAAACGCAATTCAACACCGTCGTAATGCGCATCAAATTGACACGCTCTTTTGCCAAGCAATGTAACTTGAACCTTGTCGCCATTTATGCGTGCGGTTCCCTTGGCCTCGCATTTGCTTTCGGGACCAAAAACTGCCAACAAACCGATGCTGAACTGTCTCGCACCGTTGCTGACTGCGCAAAATTTGTCGATTCCCAAATCACTTCGCGTCTCGAAACGTCCGGCAAATTCCAGCTTGTCCGGATCAGGCAATATCCCTTTTGCGATCGCTTGCTGATCAAGTGCCGATCCCCCATCGCTGTCTCCAGCCAGACTAGTCGGAGCACTCGCATCGCATCCCGCCAACAGTCCACATACAAGCATTAACGCATGGAACTTCATGCGGGCTCCAGGCCATCGACGCCAATCTTTCGATAGAAACAGCTCTTTACGCCGGTGTGGCAGGTTGGTCCATCGGCACGCGCCTTGATCCAGATTGCGTCTTGATCGCAATCGATAAGCATCTCGACAATATGAAGGAAATGCCCGCTGCTCTCTCCCTTTTGCCAGAGCCGCTGACGACTGCGCGAAAAGAATACAGCGGTGCCGGTTTCGCGTGACTTGGCAAGCGACTCTGCGTTCATATGCCCGACCATAAGGACAGTTCCATCCTCTGCATCCGTTACAACAGCCGTCAGCAAGCCCAACCCGTCAAATTTAGGATCAAATTCCAAGCCGGTGTCTCTCGCTTTATCCATCATGAATTCCTAAACTTGGCAGTGAAAAAGCGCAACGACAACATGCGCTTGTGCTGTTTGTTGCAATTTGGCTACATGAGGGGAAGACATTCCCGACTTGCCTCCCTATATGCCAGCCAGCGAAGCGCAGCGGGAATCGAGATAAATATGCTGACCACCGACCCCTTTGATGACGATAAACTGCGCGAGGAGTGCGGTATTTTCGGCGTCTGCGACACAGAAGATGCAGCGGCAATGGTCGCACTGGGCCTGCACGCCCTCCAACACCGTGGTCAAGAAGCAGCCGGTATCACAAGCTACGACGGCCATGACTTCCATACCCACCGAGCAATGGGGCATGTCGCAGGAAATTTTGACCGCGAAGAAGTGATG
>JBATDO010000219.1:0-2218 GCA_049663505.1 Sphingorhabdus sp. | reverse complement strand
TTGTGGCGCGCTTCACGGCCACATGCGGCGATCGTCGGGCGCGTCCCGGGAAGCGAGCACTTTCGCAACGTCAAACGCCACGATGTCATCACGGCGCCCCATATAGTGACCATTCGCATCGATGAGGGTCTCAGTTACCTGAATGCCCGTTGGCTCGAGGAGTTCGTCCTCGAGGAAGTCTCAGAACATGCAAAATTGCGCCACCTCATTCTGATGTGTTCGGCTGTCAATGCCATTGATGCATCTGCACTGGAGAGCCTTGAAGCCATCAACCACCGCCTGGCCGATGCCGGGGTCAGGCTGCATCTATCCGAAGTGAAGGGTCCGGTCATGGACGCGCTCGAACGCTCACACTTGCTTGGTGAACTGACTGGCAAGATATTCCTCTCGCAAAATGACGCATTTGCAGAACTGGTACTGGACGACGGAACCCCCGTCCCTCCACCTGTTCATGATCCGTGGCGGGAGAGGGGCCTGATATGATTGGAAGAATTAGCCTGCAGCCATCACCGGCCATTGGAAGAAGCGAAGGTGCAAACCGGATTTTTTGGATCCTGTCTGCCCACATAGTCAACACCGCCAGGCTTGAAAAGCGGCCTGCGTTCTTGAGGAATAATCATGTTTGACGATCTTGATGCCATTATTCTTGCGCGGATACAGTTTGCATTCACCGTGAGCTTTCACTTCCTGTTCCCAGCGTTCACGATCGGACTTGCGAGCTATCTGGCCGTGCTCGAGGGATTGTGGCTGAAAACCGGCAAAGGCGTCTATGCAAATCTATATCGCTATTGGCTCAAGATCTTCGCTGTAGTTTTTGGCATGGGAGTGGTTTCCGGTATCGTCATGTCTTACCAGTTCGGAACCAACTGGTCCGTATTTTCCGACAAGGCTGGACCAGTAATCGGTCCGCTCATGGCATATGAAGTGTTGACCGCATTTTTTCTCGAGGCAGGTTTTCTGGGCGTCATGCTGTTCGGGATCAACAAGGTTGGAAAAAAGCTTCATTTTGTCGCGACCTGTGCAGTTGCACTCGGGACATTCATCTCCGCATTCTGGATTCTTTCTGTGAATAGCTGGATGCAGACGCCGGTTGGATTTACGGTGAACGATGTGGGGCAATTTGTACCACTGGCTGGCTGGTGGGAGATCATCTGGAACCCCAGCTTCCCGTATCGCTTGGTGCATACGGTAACCGCAGCCTATCTCACGGTCGCCTTTGCAGTAGGGGGAGTGGGAGCGTGGCACCTTTTGAAGGACCGTGCCAATCCGGGCGCGCGCACTATGTTCTCGATGGCGATGTGGATGGCGGCAATTGTTGCACCTGTGCAAATATTCCTGGGTGACCTGCACGGATTGAATACACTTGAGCACCAGCCCGCCAAGGTCATGGCCATGGAAGGACATTTCGACAGCCATCCAGAAGGTGCGCCGCTCATCCTTTTTGGCATCCCGAACAGCTCCGAAAAGCGGGTAGACTATGCAATACAAATCCCCAAGGCTTCCTCGCTGATCCTCAAGCATGACCTGGATGCACCAATGGAGGGTCTCGACACGATCCCCGATGCGGATGAACCGCCAGTCGGCATCGTATTCTGGTCATTTCGTGTCATGGTCGGGCTCGGATTTGCGATGCTCGGGCTTGGCGCATGGAGCTTGCTCGCACGGCAACAAAAGAAGCTCTACGATTGGCCGCTCATGCACAAATTTACAGTGGCGATGGGACCCTCCGGGTTCATTGCCGTACTCGCCGGATGGATAACGACAGAAGTCGGTCGCCAGCCCTGGACGATCTACGGTGTATTACGCACAGTGGACTCAGCGTCACCCCTTGATGCACCTGCCGTTGCCATCTCCCTCCTGGCCTTCGTGGTCGTCTATTTCACGGTATTCGGGGCCGGTGTGTGGTACTTGTTTCGGCTGATGGCGAAGCCGCCCGAAGCCCATGAATTGGGGCTTGATGGCGCACCCATCCGATCTGCCGGGATAACACCGGCGCCGGCCCTAATCGAAGGAGGCGATCCAGCATGACTATAGATCTCACCATTATCTGGGCCGGCATCATCGGCTTTGCCATCATATTTTATGTGATCATGGACGGTTTTGACCTCGGGATCGGCATCCTTTTTCCCCTGTTCGAGGTAGGTCCGGACCGAGACACGGCGATGAACAGCATAGCGCCTGTCTGGGATGGCAACGAGACCTGGCTCGTGCTCGGCGG
>JBATDO010000218.1:0-1903 GCA_049663505.1 Sphingorhabdus sp. | reverse complement strand
GCCGTCGAAGGCGAGACCCTGCGCGGTGCACGCGAAGCAGACCTTGCACGCACCATCGAGGCGATCGACCCAGTCAAGACGGCCCGTATCCATCTCGCCACCTCCGAACCCAGCGTGTTCGTGCGCGACCAGGTGGCGCCTGCTGCATCGGTCATGCTGACCTTGCAGCCCGGCCGCACGCTATCTCCAGCGCAGGTCCGCGCCATCCGCCACCTCGTCGCTTCCTCGGTGCCGGGCCTCAACCCCGAACAGGTCTCGATCGTTGACCAGACAGGCGAATTGATCTCGCGCATCGACGGCAATGCAGAGGACCGCAATTTCGAACTGCAGCAGCAAATGGAAGACCGCTACCGACAAGCGCTCGTTTCAATGCTCGGGCCGATGATCGGCAATGAAAATTTCACAGTCGAAGTCCATGCCGACGTCGACTCAACCCAAAGCCAATCGACACGCGAGACCTATCCCAAGGATGACCGCGCGCTGCGCAGTGAACAGGGCAACAAGTCAAGCCAGGCCGATAGCCAGGGCACAGCCATGGGAATCCCGGGCGCATTGTCCAATCAGCCACCACCTGCAACGCAGGTCGCAAACACACCCGGGGGCACAGCGCCTGCTGCGCCACAGCAGGCAAACGGGCAATCTGAAGAGACCTTTGCACGCAGCTTTGATGTCGGCCGCGAAATATCGGTCACCCACAAGCCCGAAGGAAGCCTGAAGCGACTGAGCGTTGCCGTGGGCTTGCGCGACATGAAGGGCAAGGCGCGTACCGCCAAGGAAATCGCGACCATTGACCAGCTCGTGAAAGGCGCTGTCGGCTTCGATGCAGCCCGCGGTGACGTGGTTGCAATCTCCTCGCGCCCCTTTGTCGAAGTGACCGAACCCACCACCAATTTCTGGGATGCCCCCTGGTTCATGTCGCTCATGCGCCAGTTGGGTGCAGGATTTGTCGTGCTTCTCGTGCTCCTGTTCGTGGTCCGCCCGGTATACAAGTCGTTCAAGGCACGCGCAGCCCAGGCCAAGGAAGACCCGGACACGCTCGAACAGCAACTGCTTTCTGCAACCAAGGGCGTCCAGCCAGCCGTTTCACCGCGGGCAGTGACACTCGAAATGATCGAGGCTGCACCAAGCTATGAAGCGCGCGCCAATCTCGTACGTGCCTTTGTAAGGCAGGATTCAGAACGTGCAGCGCTCGTTGTCAAGCAGCTCATGCAGGAGACCGCCAATGGCTGACGACACCGAACTCGAAGACGATCTCGAACAGGAAGAAGTGCCCGAAGTCGAAGCGGCCCCCACGATAAATGGAGGGTCTGCCGCGGCCATCCTGCTCATGCTGCTCGAAGAAGCCGATGCAGCCGCCATATTGAAGCATTTCGAACCCGAAGAAGTTCGCACGCTTGGCAAGTCGATGTTTGACGCAGCCAGCGTGAGCGAAGCCGAAATCGAGCTGGCCCTTGACCGCTTCGTGCTCGGCAGCCGCACGATATCGACGCTGGCGGTAGGCGCCGATGCCCGCATCAGGAACGTCATGAACGAGGCACTGGGCAATGTCCGTGCCGACAATATCCTTGCAGCAATCGCTCCCCAGTCGAGCGCTGAATCGCTCGAGATCCTGAGATGGATGGAAACGCCCGCAATTGCACGCATATTGATGAGCGAGCACCCGCAGGTCGGTGCCATCATCTTGGCAGTGCTGACGCCTGCTGCGGCCGCCTCGGTGCTCGAAGGGCTCGACGAAGCGCTCCAGGCTGACCTCGTCTGCAGGGCAGCACGGCTCTCCTCGGTCCAGCGCGACGCGATCGACGATCTCGAGGCAATCCTGACTGCCGCCACGGGCACCAAGGCCCAAAAGCCGGGCTTGCGCCTCGGTGGCAAGGCCGAAGTCGCCAAGATCGTGAACAAGATG
>JBATDO010000217.1:0-2491 GCA_049663505.1 Sphingorhabdus sp. | reverse complement strand
GTTCAAGGGCGGCACCTCGCTCTCCAAGGGTTTTGGCCTGATCCAGCGTTTTTCGGAAGACATCGATGTCACCGTCTTCCGCGACGATCTGGGCCTGCCTGCTTCGGTTGAAGAACTGGCGGGTCTGAGCCGCAAGAAACGCGAGGCCGCACTCGATGCGATCCGGGAGGCCTGCGAGGGATATATCAACACTGCGTTACTGAAGGAACTGACCTCGATCGCGGCCGAAGCCTGTGTCCGCAACAGCCTTGAGGCGGGCGCAATATATGTAGCCCCCGATCCAGCGGACCGGCAGACCCTACTGCTCTTCTACCCAACCGTGACAGCTGCGGACGCCTATATCGCAAAATCAGTGAAGATCGAATCGGGCGCAAAATCGGCGCTCGATCCCAATTCGCTCCGGACCGTCATACCTAATGTCGATTCCGACCTTCCGGCCATCGATCTTGAAGTCACCAACGTCACCATCGTCGACGCCGAACGCACCTTCTGGGACAAGGTGGTGATCCTGCACGGGCTGCGTCGCTGGTATGATATCCGGGGGCAGTTGCGCGGAAACGGCCAGCGTATCTCGCGCCATTATTACGACCTCTTCAGGCTACTTCAGTCAGAGACAGGGAACAAGGCGACAGCGGACAGGGCTTTGGGCGAAGACTGCGTCGCGCATGCGCGCATGTTCTTCAACCGCCCCGACTTCGATCTGGCTTCAGCGCAGGCACCGACATTCGCTCTCTGTCCTGAGGGCGGCATGGTCGATGATCTGCGCCAGGACTACCGGGCGATGAGCAATATGATATTCGGTGAGGCACCTCCATTCGACGCGGTCATCGAAGAGATTGCCGCGCTCGAACATGAGCTCAATGCGCGCGCAGGGGAGGACTGAGGACCGACCGATGAAGGAATTTTTCAGACGGCTGCTGGGTAACGACCAACCGCAAAGCGCTGGCGCACCGGCGCGCACGCAGCCTTTCGAGTTCCACGAATATAGTCACGGTCTCGTCCGCATCGCAGCGCTCGACTTCTTCGGTCATCGGACCACGTCACCAAATGGTGACTACCATCTCATCTGGATGGACAGAGATCCGGATGGCAGCACGGGCGGCTATCGTCATGAAGGACATGGGATCTGGAAGCTTCTTTCAGCCGCTGATGTGCTCGCCGAAGGCAGGCTCGAACGCCCCCAGGACGGCAAAGTCGCAGACAATGGCACGTTCGTTCTCAACGACTCGATGTTCGGCGACGGCCTGAGGGGTCGCTTTACAGCGTTTCGGGCTGACGGGCAGAAGCTGGTCGAGAAGGAGTTTTCGGCCAATCTGATAAGCAACGGTCTCTCTGCCTGTTCCCCGTCAGCACCAATGGCACAGATTTGATGTTGTGATTTAAGGAGTGTTTTGGTCTCATCGTAGTGACGAAGGAACGAAGATGAGATCAGGACATTGATCAACTCAATGGCCAAAGCAAGAGCGGCAAACACCGCAAGGCAGAGCAGTTGATAGATGCCGGTCAGCCTATTCGTATCCTGGGTGAAGCCGATTTCATGAGTATGAGCCGCGCATGACTATCTGCATCGCCAGGTTCACGCTGGGACTGAATACGGTCGTATGAAACGGAGATCGGCACGATGTCGTCTGATTTTTTGAACCGAGACGAGCCCAGTGTGATCGCGGTTGCGTGTCTAGCCTGGGCGCGTAACACCGCATTGTTTAATGCAGAGAGGACTACATGAAACCGGACATTTTGCTAGATAGACTGTTGCTGGACAAGTCTGCGTGAACGGCTGGGACGGCAACAACTATCAGCTATAAGCGCGGTTCATCATTGTGGCCTGCATCATCTCCTTGATCGTTGAACGGATTTGGCATGACGACGACCACTTGCTTTTCGCCATGTCGATCGCATTTTTGTTAATAATCCTGGCGATTATCCTAAAGGGCCGCAGCCGAACGAATAATACTGGCAGATTGGCACAGGCTACAATCGGCCCACGTTAAGAGGAAGTAGGAAGCTAGTGTGAAGCGACAGTGCATTATTTCAGCATTGTTCTTGAGTGCATGCACTTCGGAGTCGCCAGCGCCCGATGATGGTTGGGCAAAGGAGGCGTTAATCGAGTTGGAAAAAGCGCACGCAACGCTTCATAAGGCGAAGGATGGCACGCCAGAACAGCAGTTAGGCCCAGCTTCCAAGGCAATGGGGCATTTGGAACGCTCTGATCAAATACAGGAAAACGCACGAAATTCTCGTTGATCGACAGAACCAATTATAAGTGGATCAAAATGGGGTAACATCTGAACTGATAATTAAAAAACCATTACATTTCAACTGTATAGTGGATGGTAATGGTAGACGCTGAGGGGTTCGAACCCACGACCCGCTGATTAAGAGTCAGCTGCTCTACCAACTGAGCTAAGCGTCCCCATTTCGGTGAGGCCATATTGCCGAGCACCGTTTGGAAGCAGCGCCTTTGATGGGATTCGTCGCCATTGTCAAGCAC
>JBATDO010000216.1:0-4241 GCA_049663505.1 Sphingorhabdus sp. | reverse complement strand
TCACGAGCACAAGTGCCGATGTGAGGATGATCAGGAACTCGAACATCGCGGCCATCGAACGGCTCGAATTCAGCAATATGACAACGGTGAGCAAACTGGTTGTGAACAGGTGCGCGTTGCGAGGTGTGCCGCTGGTCGCTGTCCGGCCAAGGAAGGACGGGAACAGTCCGTCCCGCGCCATCGCGGCGGGCAACTCGCCTTGCACCATGACCCAGCCATTGAGAGCGCCGAGCGCGCTTATTGCGCCGAACGCGGCAATGGCGGTGCCAGCGTTGCTACTGCCAAAGCGCGCAACGAACTCTGCAAAAGGGGCAGGCGAATTCGCCGTAATGGCAGCAGGCAGCATCAGCACCACGGCTGAACAGACCAAGATATATATAATGCCTGCACCGCCCGTGCCGAGCAGGGTGGCGCGTGCAATTGTGCGTTCAGGATCACTCACCTTGTCGGCTGGTACCGTCGCGGTCTCGAGCCCGAGCATTGCCCAGAGTGTGAGAATCGTTGCAGTTGATATGCTTGCAAGCGAAATGTCGCTTGCAACAAAGGGTGAAACGACGGCCGTGCCGCTCGTTGCAAGCACATAAGCCGCAAGACCGATCACGGCGATGAGAGGCAGTAGCTTGATGATGGTCCAGACCAGCTGTACCTGTCCTGCCAGCTTGGTGCCGCTGATGTTGACAAGCGTGAAAGCCCAGACAATCGCTATGGTAACCGCGGCAGATATCCCGGGCTGGCCGACCACGGGAAAGAGTTGACTTAAATAGCTGACCGCCCCGGTCGCGATTGCTGCGTTTCCGATCCACATCGATATCCAGTAAATCCAGGCAATCGCAAATCCCGCGCCATCGCCAAATGCGGCGCGCGTGTAGGCATAAGGTCCGCCCGCCTTGGGCAATGCCTTGGACAACTTGGCAAACACAGCAGCGACGCAAAGTGCACCTGAAACAGTTATGATCCAGCCAAAAACCGAGTTCCATCCCAAAGGCGCCAGGCTGGCAGGAAGCAGAAACACCCCCGACCCGATCATTGAACCCATCACCAGGGCGAGTGCCATCCACAGGCCCATTGGACGGCTTGCTTTTGCATCTGGTTCAATCATGCCCATATTCCCCTGCGGGCAAACTGGCATGTCTGGGACGATTTGGCCAACCATTGTTTCAAGGCTAGTGCAAGTGCTGCACAAATATGTTTTTGCAGGCCGCATTTGAGAGATTGCGGCAATGACGCCGACAAATTCACCCCCGCCAAGAGAGCCTGATCAGGGTTCAAATGGAAGAAGATCTGGCAATACCGGCAAGTCCTGGACTTGCCGGTAACCTGGGACAATTGCCGCTTAGTGCGCGAGCAGGACGGGTACGCCGACGTCGCCCAAAATATAGCGGGTCACACCCCCGAACAGGGTTTCACGCAGCCTGCCATGGCCATAAGCGCCCATGACCAGGAAATCGGGACGCACCTTGTCGACCATGGCAATCAGCCGTTCCTCGACAGTGACATCGCCCTTCTCGACCATCTCCACGTCGACCGAGATACCCTGGCGCGCGAGGTAGTGGGCAGCGTCGGTGAGCGGGAATGCATCCGGCTCGCTCGTGATCTCGGCGATTTTCACTGATTGGCAGGCGCCCAGTAATGGCGTTGCTGCTCGTATCGCGCGTGCTACCTCGAACCCACCGTCATAAGCAATGAGTGCGCGTTCGATCGCGATGCCACGCGAAGTCGGTGGAACGGCGAGGACCGCTGTATGTGACTTGACCGCTACGTCTCCGACAAGTGTGCGCCCCTTGCTCGAAGCGCCCTTGTTGACCGAGTCGAGTGAAAGAATGATCAAGTCAGCAAAGCGAGCCGCGTCGACAAGGATGTCGGTCAGTGTGTTGCCATCAACCAACTGCCAGTCCCAGTTCACGCCTTCGACCTTAAGGCGTTCTTCGATCTTTTCCCTAGCTTCGTTGCGTTGCTGCTCTGCGGCCTCCCAGGCCTCGGCAATGAAATGAGCGCCGCCCATCATGTCGAACGCAACATAGTCGCGCGCAAGGCTGGGCTGAACCATCGTAAGGTGACCACCAAAGCGGCAAACTAGGTCGAGCGCCGATTGGAATCGGGCTTCAAATCCCTCATCATTGCCGACATAAGTGACTACTGATTTCATGACTTCCTCCATCGTGACGCACCAGTGGTGATGCCGAAATATCTATCACCAATGAACAGATGTGCACATCCCGTCATTGATCAGGGTCAAACATGCCCGAAAACATTCGTTGGCGCCATCTTCGCTTTGGCGCTTGCAATACACCCGGATAATGGCAGCATGGCAAGCGGGTTGGAGGAGGCCGCGTGATGACACAGTTCCAGTTGGTTGCAGATGGTCTGCGCTTTCCCGAAGGACCGGTTATAATGCCGGATGGGAGTGTGTTGTTGGTGGAAATAGCTGCCGGACAAATCACCCGTATTCAGCCTGGCGGCCAGAAGCAGGTTGTCGCGACACCGGGAGGCGGACCCAATGGACTTGCAATGGGACCCGACGGCAAGTTGTACTGCTGCAACAATGGCGGCTTTGAATATCTGGATACCAACGGATTCCTGTCGCCGCACGGAATTGCGCAGAACTATTCAGGTGGACGCATCGAGCGCATCGACCTCGAAACGGGTGCAGTCGAGGTGATCTACAAGTCTGGAGATTTTGGCTGCACCTTGCGCGGCCCCAATGACATCGTGTTTGATGCCCACGGGGGTTTCTGGTTCACAGACCATGGCAAGGTCGATTACGCCAAGCGATGCCATGACATTGTCGGCATATTTTACGGCAAGGCAGACGGAAGTCACCTTGAAGAGGTGGTGTTCCCGTCGAACAACCCCAATGGCATTGGCCTGTCACCAGACGGCAATACGCTTTACGCGGCCGAAACATACACTTGCCGCCTGATGAAATTCAACATAACCGCTCCAGGCAAGGTAGCACCCGATGCAGGCCCAGGTGGCCCTGGCATTCCCGTCTACCGACCCGCAGGCTACAAGTTCTTTGACAGTCTGGGTATGGAGGCCGGGGGCAATATCTGTATCGCGACGATCGGCGAATGCGGCATCAGCGTTATTTCCCCTGCCGGTGAACTTGTCGAATTCGTGGCAACCGACGACATTTTCACAACCAATATCGCTTTTGGCGGTGACGACATGATGGATGCCTATATCTGTTTGTCGGGCAGTGGGCGATTGGTCAGGACTCGCTGGGCGCGACCGGGCTTGAAACTTCAATATTGAAACGAGTAAAACGCATGGCAAGGGACAAGGAAGCACATCTTACCGACCGCATTGGCTGGCTGCGCGCATCGGTGCTCGGTGCCAATGACGGGATCGTGTCGACCGCGAGTCTCATTGTCGGCGTTGCGGCAGCGCAGGCATCGCCTGCCAGCATCGCGCTCACGGGGATAGCCGGTTTGGTGGCGGGCGCCATGTCCATGGCGGCTGGTGAATATGTGTCGGTCAGCTCGCAGGCAGACTCCGAATTTGCCGACCAGGAGCGAGAGAAAATGGAATTGGCCACTATCCCGGAAAAGGAACGCGAGGAACTGGTAGGCATTTACCAGGCGCGTGGGCTCGACCGTGCGCTGGCTGAAAAGGTTGCCGACCAGCTCACCGCCCATGATGCGTTGGCAACACATTTGCGCGATGAACTTGGCGTGAGCGAGCATAGTGCGGCGCGACCAGTGCAGGCTGCACTTGCATCGGCGGGATCCTTTGCAGTTGGGGCTTGTTTGCCGTTGGCAATGGTACCGCTGTTCCCGGGCCCGAATTTGAGTTGGGCGGTCTCGCTGGCTGCGCTTTTGTTCCTGTCCCTTTTGGGAGCGCTTGGAGCCAAGGCGGGCGGAGCGCCAGTCGGAAAGGCCGTGTTGCGGGTAACATTTTGGGGTGCTTTTGCCATGGCAGCAACCGCCGCGATAGGTGCGCTCTTTGGCACGGCCTTGGCTTAGGGGACAAAGGTCCGGCAAGCTGCTTTACCTGACTGGGCATTGGATCTAATATCCATTGGCAATGGCGTATCCCGATCCGACAGACGTGGCCGACAGGTACAACCGCGAAGGCTATGTGGTCGTGCGCGGACTGTTTTCGCCGGGCGAAGTGGAGGCCATGGGGCTTGCTGTGGACATCGTTCACGCAGAAGCCCTGTCGCTTGGCCGCAGCTTTCGATATGGGAACCTTCATTACAGGCTCGACGGCGACGAGGTACGGATGGTGCAGTGGCCGTC
>JBATDO010000215.1:0-3606 GCA_049663505.1 Sphingorhabdus sp. | reverse complement strand
CATCTCCAGAAGCGATGCCGCAAAGCTGGATTCACGATGCTTTTGCCTTCAAAAAGGTGGTGCATTCAGAAGAAATAGCCGCGATAGTTGCAGAGGGCTGCCGAACACCGCTTGCGGTTCGCTGCCGCGTTCCCTAACTGTTCGCAAATGCCTGAACACGATAATGAACGCGAAATGTCGCAAACTGAGGCTCCATGGCTCCGGGGCCTGAACCCACCGCAACGTGATGCGGTTCTGACCACCGAAGGTCCGGTCCTTCTTCTGGCTGGAGCGGGCACTGGCAAGACGGCAGCACTTACCGCACGGATGGCGCACATATTGCATGCGCGCCTGGCATGGCCGTCTGAAATTCTTGCGGTCACGTTCACCAATAAGGCTGCCCGCGAAATGCGGGAGCGCATTGGCGCAATGGTCGGCGAAGCAGTCGAGGGAATGCCGTGGCTTGGCACCTTTCATTCAATCGGGGCCAAGATGCTCCGCCGTCACGCAGAACTGGTGGGATTGCAGAGCAACTTTACCATAATCGACATGGATGACCAATTGCGACTCTTGAAGCAGCTCATCCAGTCGGAGGATATCGATGACAAGCGCTTTCCTGCAAAGCAGCTGGCTGGTTTGATCGACAAATGGAAAAACGCTGGCAAGGTACCTACCGACCTCGATGTTGCGGACAACGAGGCTTATGCAAATGGCAAAGGTCGGCACCTATACCAGATATACCAGGCTCGTCTGCTTGCGCTCAACGCCTGCGATTTTGGCGACCTCCTGCTGCATAGCCTTTCGTTATTGAAGAACAACCGGGACATTCTCTCCAAATATCAGCAGCAGTTCAAATATATCCTTGTCGACGAATACCAGGATACGAACGCTGTCCAGTATCTGTGGCTCCGACTACTGGCTCAGGCTCGCAAAAATATTGCCTGTGTCGGCGATGATGACCAGTGCCTCGTCCAAGGAACGATGGTCACAATGGGCGATGGAAGCATTGCCCCGATTGAAACAGTCGCTGTGGGAGATCATGTACTGTCGTGCCATGGAAACGCGAAATTCCATCCGGCACGAGTCATCCGTGCAACCCAATCAAACCTCCTGCAAAAGCTGGTCAGGGTAACGGCAGCCAGTGGGCGCGAGATCACGAGTACGATCGATCATGTGCATTTCGCCGACCTTCTCGCGGCTGACAGTAGCGAGCCCCCTTCTATGCCCCCGTCACAAAAGGACGAGCCACGCATTTTGGACATAACATTCCTTGCCGAATGTACCGGCGATTTGCCACAGCATCGTGTGTCGATCGAGGGCCTGGATGAAGCGGGTAAGACCGCGATCGAAAGAGCGGGTCTCCGTGTAAATCTCACCAGTGACGACCCCGTCGACTGGCGTTTTGAACAATTGTGCAGCGACATGGCAACGCTCGAGGCGCTGAAGGATGAGCTAACCGGTGCTGTGGACCTACAAATTCGGCGTAGAGCCAATTTGCTGGGCCAGCCGGTTAGCCTGCGCAAAGCAGGCGAAATTTGCACCGGAATGGTGATGGTAGCAGCCGATGGGACATATGATCCTATCGTTTCCGTTGAACATTTCGATGCCGTCGAAACCGTCCACGATTTGGATATCGGGGGTACGCACAATTTCATTGCAAACGGCTTGGTTACCCATAATTCCATTTATTCTTGGCGGGGCGCAGAGGTGGCGAACATCCTGCGGTTTGAAAAGGACTTTCCTGGTGCAAAAATTATCAAGCTCGAACAAAATTACCGCTCAACGCCGCACATTCTGGCTGCTGCAAGCGGACTGATAGACGCCAATAGCAGCCGGCTCGGTAAGACCTTGTGGACTGAAATAGATGAAGGCGAAAAGGTCCGCGTCATAGGCGTATGGGATGGACCCGAAGAAGCGCGCCGTGTCGGCGAAGAAATCGAAACACTTCAGCATCGTGGTCATTCGCTAGACAGCATGGCAATCCTGGTTCGGGCCCAATTCCAGACACGCGAATTTGAGGATCGCTTCATACAGATCGGCCTGAACTATAAGATAATCGGTGGTTTTCGCTTTTATGAACGCGCCGAGATCCGGGATGCGATTGCGTATTTGCGTATAGTGAACCAACCCGCAGACGACCTTGCCTTCGAGCGTATCGTCAATGTACCCAAACGCGGAATTGGGGACAAGGCTGTGGAAAAGATCCACATTGTTGCTCGTTCCGAGCAAACTCCGCTGAGCACTGCGGCGGCGCGGTTGGTAGGGACAGATGAGCTCACGGGAAAAGCCCGCAAGTCGCTCTCCGATCTCGTCTGTGACGTGGTCCGGTGGCGTGAAGAGGCCTCGAGGATGGTGCCGGCCGAGCTGGTAAAGTTGATCCTCGACGAAAGCGGCTACACATCCGCGCTCCAGGCAGAGCGCAGCGTTGAATCGTCGGGACGACTTGAAAATCTCAACGAGCTCGCGCGGGCCATGGAAGAATATCAAACGCTTGGTGAATTCTTGGAGCATGTCAGCCTGGTCATGGACAACGATGCTGGCAATAGCGAACCCAGTGTCACGATCATGACCATCCACGCAGCCAAGGGGCTAGAGTTTGAAAATGTGTTTCTCGTGGGATGGGAGGATGGCGTCTTTCCGTCGCAACGGGCCCTTGATGAAGGGGGGCTAGCAAGTCTCGAAGAGGAACGTCGTCTAGCCTATGTCGCGATAACGCGGGCCAAACAGCGATGCATGATCATGCATGCAGCCAATCGCCGAATTTACGGACAATGGACGTCGAGCATTCCGAGCCGGTTCATTACGGAATTACCTGAAGACCATATCGATGCCGAGCAGAGCATGACAGGAGGCGCAAGCCTTTGGCGCGCTAACTGGAGTGAGCGTAGCGATCCATTTGCACATCTTGCCGCTGCCAATGCGACTCGCGCGGGCCAACGGGGCCCAGGTTGGCAACGCGCGACGACAGCGGGTGGATTCAACGCGGCGCCACAAAGGATTGCTGCGTCCGGACGCAGCGCAGTTAGCCTTGGCAACAAGGGTCGAGGCGACCTGACGATTGGCCAGCGGGTCTTCCATCAGAAATTTGGCTATGGCGCGATAATCGAAATCGAGGGAAACAAGCTCGAAATCGACTTCGAACTGGCTGGCCGCAAACGAGTGATGGACAGTTTTGTAACTGCGGCATGATGTAGCAACAGGCAAATCGGCAACCATTGAACTAAAGGGACCAGAACGAGCCTCGCACGAGCGGCATATAATTTGTTGCCCGTGACAGCACTACTGGGCGGTCAACGGACTGGGCTTCATTCTATTTTGGCGAGTGCCAGCCTTCGATCTTCTGCTCAGGGCTCATCTGCACATTTCGAGGAAACGGAACGTTGGAGCGGTTGGGAGGTTATTCCTCTGTTCATTGAGAGGAGCATAACCAATGCCGATGATTGAAACGCGCGACGGTAACAGATTAAATGTGAAAGACTGGGGCGATGGTCCTCCTGTCATTTTAATCCATGGCTGGCCGCTGTCCTGCGATAGTTGGGATCCAATTTCGGACGCGCTCGCGCACGCCGGAAACCGTGTAATCGCCTATGACCGGCGTGGATTTGGGCGTTCCGACCAGCCTTGGAA
>JBATDO010000214.1:0-4666 GCA_049663505.1 Sphingorhabdus sp. | reverse complement strand
CAATGTTGCTGCTCCTGAGCCGACTAAACCCAAATCGGCAGCAAAAACGGCAAAAGCACAATCGGCACCGAAAAAAGCGCCTGCTGCCAAGTCCAAGCCAGCCTCAAAACCGATAGCCAAAGCCGCCCCCTCAAAGGGCCGAACCGAAGAAATCAAGGCAAAGGTCAAAGACGACATGAGCAGCTTCAAAACCAAGGCAACCGATGGCGCACGTTCCGCTGCCGAAAAGGGCAAAGACCGTGCATCCGAAGCGGTATCGAGTATCGGCAAACTGATACGCGAAAGCGCTGCTACCATCGATCAGAATGTGGGTCCGCAATATGGTGACTACGCCCGTACCGCAGCCGAGAAAGTCGAGGAGTTTGCGGGCAAGATGGACGCAAAGGACGTAGACGCAATTGTAGCTGATACGCGCGATTTTGTTCGCAAGAGTCCCGCCGTCGCCATTGGTGCAGCCGCAGCCATCGGCTTTGTCCTTGCCAGGCTTTTTCGCTCCGGCCGCGACGAAGCGTGAAATCTTCGCTGAAGGTTCACCGCGGCATTGTAAACGCGGACCGATAGAGTAGTGATTGAAGGATGACGGACGACGCGCACCGACGCACAGACACATCAGCGCCCGAAGAGGAACTTCCCGCGCGAGCACAGGTCGCCCGCGTTCTGGAAGATGTCCGCAGCTTGGTTCAAGCCGAGCTGAGCTACTTTCGCGCACGGGTCGACTATAGCCGTCACGTCGTGAAATGGTCGTGGCGGCTAGCACTGATTTCGACTTTTGCGTTTGGTGGGGCTGCCATTGCCCTGATAATGGGACTCGTTTTGACGCTCTTGCCAGCAGTAGGGCCACTTGCAGCAACGCTTATTGTAACATTTGGATTTGCAGCCGTGGGAGTGCTGGCGGGCTGGAAAGCACGCGAGTGGATGCGAAAGATCTATTTTCCAGAGATCGACGGAGACAGCGATGGAGTTTCTTGAAGAACCACGCGTGACTGACCGTAATGAGGTGCTGAAAGATGCGGCGCTTCGCAATGTTGCTCGAACCAGGCTTGTTTCACATTTCGCAACAGCGAAGGTTTCGCTCAGTCCCCGAAATCAACTGAACCATTTTCTGGATCGAAACCAGAAAATAGCTAAGACAGTCATCAAGGAAGCCAAAATCGTTGCGCGCAAGAGCGCACCGGTAGTAGGCACCATAGGGATTGGCGTTTTGCTGTTTGCAGCCCGACGCCCTATTTCCAAATGGATATCAGGCCTGAAACGGCCTACAACCCAAGACAAAGATTGAGACAGGACGAGCGGCGATGAACAAATTGACTGAAAGCATCAAGACAGCGACCGAAACCGCAAGAGACGGGTTGGCAACCGCAAGAGTAAAAAGCTCTGAAACGCGCGCCGCTGCCCGGGAGCAAGCAGCCAAGACACTCGAGTCAGGCCGTGAGGCTGCCGCTCGAGGTGTGAATGCATCAAAGGAAATGGCCCATAAGGCTCTCGACAGGACCGGAGATAGCATTGAAAAAAATCCGCTTGCGATAGTCATCGGTGGACTTGCGATCGGAGCCATTGTCGGCGCATTGATCCCTCGAACACAGCGTGAAACAAAGATTTTGGGCAAAACCGGGAAAAAGCTCAACAAGAAGGCCAAAAAGATCGCTGAGGCAGCAAAAGAGGCCGGAAAGAGCAAGGTCGATAGTCTCGGTTTGAGCGGAGACGCACTGCGTGATCAATTTAGGGGGCTGGTCAGCAAGGCAGCCGATGCCGTCAAGGCGGCCAGCGAGGCTGCAACAGAAGCCGCACGCAAGAAAGACTAAGGGGCATTAAGTGAGCGAAAATAAATTACACTTGGTGTTCGGCGGACGGGTCAGCAATCCCCAGACTCTCGAGTTCACAGACCTCGACAAACTTGATATCGTTGGCATGTACCATGATTATGCCAGCGCTGAAGAGGCTTGGCGTAGCGCGGCGCAGCGGACCGTGGACGATGCCGAAATGAAATATGTGGTGGTGCACCTGCACAAGCTGTTGCAACCACATTAATCGCATTCAAGCCTTGCGATAGCGCCACAACAACAACGGACGTGCCAGGACAAGGCCAACGCAAAAACCACCGATATGCGACCAGATTGCAATACCGAGCCCCAAGTCGGGAGCTACAAATCCTATGGCCAAATTGAGAGCAGCCCAGGCCACCAGAAGATGTATCGACCGCGCAACCGAAGCTGGAATGGGCCCCCAGTTTTTGGGCTGCTTGTTAGGGAACAAAACCACATAGGCTCCAATAATTGCCGATATGGCTCCACTTGCACCTATAACTGGAGTGACTGACAAGGGTGATGCTCCCCATTCAGCCAAGGCTGCACCATATGCGCCTAGAAGATAGAGCACGAGATATAACGGACCACCCAATACCCGCTCGACCATCTTGCCGATTAATAGCAACATCAGCATGTTAAGAGCGACATGGGCAATTCCCCCGTGCAAGAACGCCGCGCTGACCGGTGTCAAAATTGCTGGCAACATCCCTCCAGCATCGGCAAATGCCAACCCTTCACTACTGAAGCGAGCAGGGATAAGGGCTGCAGCCAGGACAGCCTGTTGCCACCAGATAGGCACCAGCAGGATTGCGGCTATGGCAACATTGATCGCAACAATCGCATTTGTAACAGGACCGGGCGGGAAACGCATGTTCCTGCGGCCTTTCGTTCAAACAAACTCGATTTTTGACACCAGGTAAAACTTGTCACCCGACGGAACGGTTACCTCGACCTCGTCATCGACTACACGTCCGATCAATGCACGGCCAAGGGGCGAATTGTACGAAATTCTGCCCGCCTTGGCATCCGCCTCGGTTTCGCCTACCAATTGATACCGTATTGGTTTGTCGTCTTCGTCAATGAGCGTCACTGTTGCGCCGAACACGATTTTATTACCCGATAATGTCAGCGGATCGATGATCTGTGCGCGACCGATCTTATCTTCGATTTCATTGATCGTGGCCTCGACCTGGCCTTGGCGTTCCTTGGCGGCATGATATTCGGCATTCTCGGAAAGATCGCCGTGCGCGCGCGCTTCCTCGATTGCATCAACGATCAATGGGCGCTCTTCACGCAGCCGCTTGAGGTCAGCAGTCAGTTTTTCGTAGCCTTCGGCCAACATTGGATATTTTTCAAAGCTCGCCATGAGCGCAAGTCCTAACGTCAAAAAAGTCCCTACCGGCGAAGTCTCATGCTTCATCCGGCATGCAGTTCAAATGTGGGGAGAAGATACTGCTGCTTTCAATAATAGTCCTGAAGAGGTCGAACTTCAAGCTCCCGCTTTCCGAGAGCGGCAATTGCCTGTGCTGCAGCCACACTTCCAGCAGCAGTCGTGTATTGCGCGACCTTGCCGACCAGCGCCGAACGTCGAATTTCTTCGCTGTCTTTCAGGCTTTGCCATCCCTCGGTGGTATTAAAGATAAGGACGATTTCCCCATCCTTGATTTTGTCCACGATATGTGGACGCCCTTGAGCAACTTTGTTCACACGATCGACATTCAGACCTTGCGCTGCGAGGTAATCAGCGGTTCCCCCCGTCGCACAAACCTCAAAACCGAGATCGAGCACCTGGCGAACCGCGGGCAATATGACCGCCTTGTCGCTGTCTTTGACCGACACGAAGACCTTGCCCGATTTGGGCAACGGCATGCCTGCTCCAAGTTGCGACTTGGCAAAGGCCGTTGCAAAGTCTTTGTCGATTCCCATGACTTCACCCGTCGACTTCATTTCGGGTGACAATACTGGGTCTACGCCCGGGAAACGGGCGAAGGGGAAAACGGCTTCCTTGACCGCTATATAATCGATGTCGAGGTTGATCTTTGGAAGATCCTTCAGTTTCTCACCTGCCATGACCCGGGCTGCGATTTTCGCAATCGGTGCACCAATGGCCTTTGCCACGAACGGAACCGTACGAGATGCACGAGGATTTACTTCGATCAGATAGACTTCCCCGTCCTTGACGGCAAACTGGACATTCATGAGGCCCCGAACGCTCAAGGCGCGCGCCAGCGCGTCAGCCTGGCGGGCAATTTCTTCAACTATTTCCTTGGGTAAGCTGTAGGGTGGAATAGTGCAGGCAGAATCTCCTGAATGCACGCCTGCTTCCTCGATATGCTGAAGAATACCGGCAACCACAACATCATCGCCATCGCAAATCGCGTCCACGTCGACTTCGATCGCATCGCGAAGATAACTGTCGATCAAGACGGGCGAATCCCCGGACACAATCACCGCAGTCTGGATGTAATTTTCCAGTTGAGCTTGTGTATCGACGATCTCCATCGCGCGGCCGCCAAGCACGTAAGAAGGTCGCATCAGCACCGGATAGCCAATTGTCTCGGCAATCTTGATCGCCTCTTCGCGATTGCGCGCGATACCGTTTTCAGGCTGCTTCAACTTCAACTTGTTGACGAGAGCCGCAAATCGCTCGCGGTCTTCGGCCAGGTCAATTGCGTCGGGCGAGGTCCCTAGAATTGGGATGCCCGCCTTTTCCAAGGCCTTTGCCAGATTAAGAGGGGTTTGCCCACCAAACTGGACGATCACGCCCTTCAGCGTTCCGTTTTGTTGCTCGACATGCAATATTTCGAGTACATCTTCAGCTGTTAGTGGCTCAAAATAGAGACGGTCCGAGGTGTCGTAAT
>JBATDO010000213.1:0-1741 GCA_049663505.1 Sphingorhabdus sp. | reverse complement strand
TGAGGTGCCGACAAGTCACCGCGCGTGGCGTATATGATCTGGACGATCCGGCCTTCGCGCGCGTAGCGGGCAAGTAGCGGGGCGACAGGCAGTTCATCATCGGGATGTGCAAAGATTGCCATCAAACGTTGCTGTGGCTGGGGATCTGGCCCCAATGCGAAGGCCGGGCCATTGCAGCCTGCGATCATCGTGACACCTGCCCACATCAAAAATCTCATTACGGCCATTCCTCTCAAGCATCATGCTCGACATAGATGTAAATCAACGCCACACAAGAAGTCGAATCTGCAGAAAAACTTGTGCAGGACTGCCTGTTCAGGTTCGCACGATCGAAGGGAGAGAAGAAGTTGAACATCGACCCGGCTGCCGAACTCGAAAAGGACTTTGGTGATTTTGGCGCATTGCTAGGTGCCTGGGGCACTGAAAAGCCCAGCGAAGCTGCGATAGCTGACAGCACGAGAGTGCTCTACTGGAGCGATTTGGCCGCACTCACATCGCGAATTGCTGCACGACTCCAGCGTGACGGTCTGCAGCATGGCCAGGCCGTGGCGATATTGGGTGCCACCAATGTCGATTACGCCCTGGTTTACCTGGCAGCCGTGCGTGCTGGTGGTTGCGCTGCACCGCTCACTACTTCAGCGACTCCGGCCCAGTTGATCGCCATGTTGAAGGACTCTGGGGCTACGCACCTGTTTGTCGATTCAGCCAAGCTCACCGACCTTGGCGGCCACGATCTGGATAGCGTGACAATCGTAATGCTGGACGAACCGAAAGACGGACATCCAGCACTCGCGGACTGGATGGCAGAGGAGAACGCCACGTTCACTGCAACACCGCCTCAACCGGGCGATCCCTTCAACATCATATATTCGAGCGGCACAACTGGCACACCAAAGGGTATTGTGCATTCGCACCAGATGCGCTGGCACCAGATGGCTGGCGGTTCCAAGTCTATCTACAGTCGTGACACGCGGTCATTGGTGTCGACCCCTCTTTATTCAAACACCACCCTCGCCATATTCCTGCCAACCATGTGCCATGGCGGCTTTGTGCGTTTGATGGAAAAATTCGATGCCGGGCAGTATCTTGTCCATGCCGAACGCGACCGGACCACCCACACGATGCTGGTGCCTGTCCAGTATCAAAGGCTGATGGCCTTTGACGGTTTTGGAGCGCATGACCTGTCAAGCTATGTCGTCAAATTCTGCACAAGCGCACCATTTTCCGCCGAACTCAAGGCCGAGGTAATCAGGCGATGGCCCGGCGGCCTCATCGAGATCTACGGGATGACCGAGGGTGGCGTGGTGTGCATGTTGCAGGCGCATAATTTTCCCGACAAGCTGCACACCGTTGGCCAGCCGGTGACAGGACATGAACTCATCGTTCTGGACGACGATGACAAGCGTCTGCCACCAGGCTCCAAGGGCGTGTTGACGGGCAGGTCGCCGACAATGATGTCGGGCTACAAGAACCAGCCAGAAAAGACGCGCGAGATGGAGTGGCGCGACGAAGAAGGCAATGTCTGGCTCAAGACGGGCGACATCGGTATCGTCGATGAAGATGGTTTCGTGTCGATCGTTGGTCGTGCCAAGGACATGATTATTTCTGGCGGCTTCAACATCTATCCCAAGGATCTGGAAGAACTGCTCGAAGAACAGGCTGGCGTTGTCGAGGCTGCGGTCGTGGGGATGCCATCGGAGGCCTGGGGCGAAACACCTGTGGGCTTCGTGCGGCTCGAAGA
>JBATDO010000212.1:0-14514 GCA_049663505.1 Sphingorhabdus sp. | reverse complement strand
ATGATTGCGCGCTCGCTCACCGGACGCAAGTCAAGTGCCTCGCCTGCCAAGAGCGCAGCGGGCGCAGTTGCCGGGACACTTGGCACAGAGCTTGGCAAGGCAATCGGCTTTCCCGGACTCGGACGCTTCGCCCGTGGCCTGCTTGGCGGGCTGATGCGCTAGAGCTTAACCACGGCCACGATAAGGCGCGACATTCTGTTCAGGGAGCCAAAGTCCGTGAGGTGGCTCCCCGGACTGCCAGAACACGTCGATGGGAATACCGCCGCGCGGATACCAATAGCCGCCGATGCGCAGCCAACGCGGCTGCATCTCGTCAAAGAGGCGCTGGCCGATTCCCACGGTACAATCCTCATGAAATGCCGCGTGGTTGCGAAATGAACCAAGGAACAGCTTCAAGGACTTTGATTCCACGATCGTTAAATCGGGTGCATAGTCTATTACGAGGTGGGCAAAATCGGGCTGGCCCGTGACAGGGCAAAGCGATGTGAATTCGGGCACGGCAAAGCGCGTGAGGTAAAGTGTTCCGGGCCTCGGATTGGGCACATAGTCAAGTTGTGCGGCATCAGGTGAGGCTGGCATCGGGCTTTGCGAACCCAGGAAAAGAGTATTTGGTTGTTCGGTCATATCGCTCCATTTAGCCCCTTCATCACGTGATGCAAACGGCTCGTGCCATTACGCCCTCGCATTCATCGCGCGTTCACTGCATTTGGCGATGAGGGCGCTCGAACAAGGTCGAGGGAAAATCAAAACATGCGGGCGAAAAATGCCCTTCTCATGGTTGGGGTGATGCTGGCTGCATCTGCAGGCGGCCTTTCTGTGTCTGCACAGGACGCTCTGCCCGAGACACCGCCTGAACTTCGCGATTTTCGGCTCGATCCACCTGTTCGCAAGCCAGAACCACAAAGCCAGCCCACGCCGGAGCCCGCAGCGGCGTCCCCTCCACCGTTCGAACGGACATTGCCTGAAAGTCGCGCAAGCGAACCGGCACCTGGCACAGCGCCTCAACCGCAACCACAGGCTCGAAATAGCGATCGGGTAGAGCCAAGGGCACAAGCCGACACGGTCAACAGGGTCGATGCGACTGACCGGCCAGCTGGAGTTGGCGTGCCCCAAGACCTGCCCGAAGCGGCGCTCGAGCCGGAGGTAACCCAGCCAGTGCGCGCCAATGGTGCAAGTACGGCGCAACCCCGGACCGCAAATTGGCAAATTGCAGCGGGATTGATTGCTATTTTTCTGCTGGCAGGGCTTGCCTGGCTTTTTTGGCGACGCAAGGCCAGGGTTGCCCCTGAGCCTTTGCAGGAGTTGCCGGGAAATAGGTCTGACGACGTCGCACAACTGCCAGTTCCGTTTCCCACAAGGTCGGCACCCGTTTCAAGCTCTCCCAAGCCAGGCATCCGTCCCCTGATCAGGATTGCCTTCATTCCCGAAAGGGCGACGATTACCTTCGCCATGCTGAATGTGAAGGGACAATTGCAGGTCAGCAATGAAGGCAGCGTTGACGCCCAGGACCTGGAATTGCGCGCTGGAATGATATCGGCAAGCCACCAGCAGGACCGGGCAATGCGCGCGTTTTTCGACACGCCTCTGGCCACTGCTTCAAACGCGCTGGGTCATGTGAAATCCGGCGAGAAGATTACCATGCCGATTGAATTGTCGGCTTCATTGGCGGAAATGCACAGCTTTCCGCTGGGTGACCAACGCCTCCTCGTTCCTATCGTGCTGGCCAGCATTCACTACAAGGGGCTTGCCGACGACGAAATCCTGCGGGCTGAAATCGCTTATATGATCGGCCGCGAATCCAACCCCCCGCAGTCCAAAATGGGTCCGTTGCGGCTCGACCTGGGCCCAAGAAGCTTTGCGCAACTTGGTACGCGCCCGATGGCCGCCTGATCCAATCGGGCGTGAAAATAGAGCCATGCCCAAATTAGCCTTCTCCCAATGTCCAGAATCGCTCGACTAGCTCAAAAAAGCTGATTATCTTGCAGTGCACAAGAATCAAAAAAAGGCACTCCCAGGCAGTTTTACGCAAACGGGAAATCGCCGAACACCAAAATCGAGTGGGCAAGGAATATTCAGATGGAATTACTGGTAAGCACCGAGTGGCTGGCAAAAGAAATTGGCGCATCCGATCTGCGCGTGGTCGATGCTACGTGGTTCATGCCCGACGCCGGACGAAATGCAGCTGCAGAATATGAAGGTGGCCATATCCCGACCGCGGTGTTCATGGACCTGCAAGAGCTGGCTGACGGCAACAGCAGCTTGCCCAACACGTTGCCCCCACCAGAAAAATTTGCCAGCCGGATGCAATCACTTGGCCTCGGCGACGGTAGCCGGATCGTTGTCTATGATGACAGCCCGTTTAAATCATCCACGCGTGCCTGGTGGATGCTGACCCTTTTTGGAGCGCATGATGTCGCCATTCTCGATGGCGGCCTTGCCAAGTGGAAAGCCGAGGGTCGTCCGCTTGAAAGTGGCAAGCCCACGCTGCGCCACCGCCATTTCACGGTCTGGAAGGACGACAAGGGCGTGAAGACAAAGGCCGATATGCTTGCCAACCTGCACGGCAAGGAAGCCGTTGTCGTTGATGCGCGCAGTGCGGGCCGGTTTACAGGGGAAGAGGCAGAGCCACGCCCTGAAATGGCATCGGGACACATACCCGCAAGCCGCAACCTTCCTTTTGAAAAACTCTACCAGGCAGACGGGACATGGAAGCGCGGAGATGACCTTGTTGCTGCATTCAATGATGCCGGGGTCGATCTTGAAAAGCCGATGATCACGACTTGCGGGTCGGGCATGACTGCTGCAGTCGTTCTGTTTGGTGCCCGCCTGACCGGCAAAAATGATGTGTCGCTCTATGACGGCAGCTGGTCGGAATGGGGCCTCGATGCCGATACACCCAAGGCGACGGGTGCGGCTTGAGCGAAACCGGCAAGCCACGCAGACCATCCACCAACATTGTTACAGGCGGGCGCTCGCGGGCGCTCACCGGAGCGGTGGTCAATGCACCGGTATGGCGCGCCAGTACGCATCTATATGATGATGTCGCCACCCTGGAGGCGGAAAAATCCCGGAATGAAGACGGACGATTTTTCTATGGCAGGCGCGGCTCGCCGACCCAGTGGTCGCTGTCCGAAGCGCTGACTGCACTCGAACCGGGCGCACATGGCACGATGCTCTATCCCTCGGGCGTTGCCGCGATTGCGGGCGCTTTGCTGTGTATCCTCAAACCCGGCGACGTCTTGCTGATGACCGACAACGCTTATGATCCCAGCCGGGGCTTTGCCGATGGCTTCCTCAAGCGGTTCGGGGTCGAAACGCGCTATTTCGATCCGATGACGCAAGACATCAAAAGCCAGTTTTGTGAAAAGACGCGCGCCATTCTCCTTGAGAATCCCGGTAGCCTGACATTCGAGGTGCAAGATCTTCCTGCCATTTGCGCTGCGGCACGATCGCAAGGCGTGGTAACACTACTCGACAACACCTGGGCGACACCGTTCTTCTACACCGCGCTCGACAAGGGCGTCGATTTAACGATACTTGCCGCCACCAAATATATCGTCGGGCATAGCGACGTGATGATGGGCAGCGTGACTACCCACAAGACATATTGGACGGCTTTGCGCCAGACAGCCCAACAACTTGGCCAGGTGGTCTCGCCCGACGACGCGTATCTGGCAAGTCGCGGCCTGCGCACGCTGGCTGTCCGGATGAAGGCGCACGAAGCGTCAGCGCTGAAAATCGCGCACTGGCTCAAGGCCAGAGACGAAGTGTCATTGGTTCTCCACCCTGCCCTTCCCGAATGCCCGGGCCACGCCATCTGGGCCCGCGACTTTACCGGCTCGTCAGGCCTGTTCTCGTTCATTCTCAAGGGAAGCACGATCAAGGCCGCTGCCTTTATCGATGCGCTGGAACTGTTCGGGATCGGATATAGCTGGGGTGGCTTTGAAAGCCTCGCCTTGCCTGTACATCCTGAAAAACATCGTACAGCTGTCCCCTGGCATGCCGATGGCGCGCTCGTCAGGTTGCAGATCGGCCTGGAAGACAGCGAAGACCTGATCGCCGACCTTGAGAATGCACTGGCGCGCGTCCACAATATCGGCTGAGTTCAACCGCTGGCAGCAATCAGTCGCCTCGTTGCATCGGCTCGCGGCATCGCAAAAAGATCCTCGCGGGTTGCAAGCTCGACAATTTGTCCTGCCTCCATCACGGCAATCCGGTGAGCACAGCGGCGTGCAAGTGCCAGGTCATGGGTGATGAACAGCATCGAGAGGCCACGTGATTGCTGCAGTCTTGAAAACAGTGCCATGATACCAGCTGCCACCAATGGATCGAGCGCGGACGTGGCCTCGTCGAGCAGCAGCATTTCCGGGTCGGCTGCAAGCGCACGTGCGATCGCCACGCGTTGCGCCTGCCCGCCCGACAGGGCAGAAGGCTTGCGTTGGCTGAATTCGGCTTCGAGGCCAACTTCTCCAAGCAAATCTGGTACACGCCTGGAAGGATCGCAGCCGGGTGCGAGCCAACGCAGCGGTTCCGCGACGATATCGAAGACTGTCCAGCGCGGGTCGAGGCTTGCAAGCGGGTCCTGGAAAACTGGCTGGATCAAGCGGCGATGCGCCTGCGTGCGCCTGGCGCGCAGCGGAAGCAGCTTGCCCTGCCAGCTGACAGTACCGGACGTCATTGGACCAAGTCCGGCGACGGCGCGGCCCAATGTCGACTTGCCCGAGCCCGAACCGCCCACCAATGCAAGCGTCTCGCCCCTTTTGAGGCCGAGACTGGCACCGTCCACCGCGTCGTTCCATCCCTTCGCCCACCCTGGCCTTCGAAATCTGACCCTTAAATCAGCGACCTGAAGCAGCTGTTCACCAGGGGTCGACAGTGGCGGCATGACTTCACCTAGCCGGGGCGTTGCCGCCATGAGGCGTTGCCCATAAGCAGAGCGCGGGTCGAGAGCGACAGCGCGGGCTTCGCCGCTTTCGATCAAGCGCCCATTTTCGAGGAGCAGGAGCCGGTCGGCATATTTCTCGATGCCTGCAAGGTCATGACTGACGAGCAACATGGCCATGCCGCGGTCACGGCAAAGGCCGACCAGGAGCTCCATGATCTCGCTACGCAAGCTGGCATCGAGCGCGCTCACCGGTTCATCTGCCACCAACAGTTGCGGCCCATGTGCAAGTGCTGCTGCAATCAGGACGCGCTGGCGCTCTCCACCCGAGAGCCGGTGCGGATATTGCGCCAGCCGTTCCTCGGGTCGATCAAGGCCAACCTGTTCGAGCATGGCGACCAGATCAGCGCGCGATGGACGCGATCCTCCTGCTTGGCAGGCAGCTTCTGTGAGGTGCGCTGCCACATTGCGGTGCGGCGTGAGTGCGGTCAGCGGCTGCTGGAACACAAAGCCCAGGCTTGCAGCCCGGATCGGTCGGAGCGCGGCTTCACCAAGGCCGACCAGCTCGGTCCCAGCAAGGACTGCAGAACCCGATGCCGATCCATCGGTCAGCCCGAATGGGGTCATTGCGCTCATGCTCTTGCCAGCGCCCGACGCGCCGGCAAGTGCCACGATTTCACCAGCGCCAATATCGAATGAAACTGCCTCGACGAGGACTTGGCGACCGACCATGACCTTGAGGTCACGAACCTGGTAAAGTGCATTCATGCTTTTCCAGCCGCCTGCCTGTCGCGGAATTTCTCGCCTGCAAGCGTCAGGCAGATGATAAGCGTCACCAGCACGCCCCCGGGGAGCAGGAGACCTGCAGGATGCATGTCCATTTCCTCGGCGCCCTCGTTCACGAGGATGCCGAGCGACGTCATCGGCTCCTGGACACCCAGTCCGAGAAAGGAAAGAAAGCTCTCGATCATGACCACCTGCGGCACTGTCAGAAGCAGATAGGCTACCGCGACACCTGCCACATTTGGGAGGACATGCCGGACGAGGGTCGACCGACCTGAAGCACCTGAAGCCTCGGCTGCAAGCACGAAGGGCCTTGATTTCAGCGCCATCACCTCGCCGCGCACCACGCGCGCCATTGTGAGCCATTCGACCACGCCAATCCCCAGGAACACGAGCAGGATCGACCGGCCGAAAACGACCATCAGCAAGATCACCACGAACATGAAAGGCAGCGCATAAAGACCGTCGACGATCCGCATCATGAACTCGTCCACGCGCCCACCCACCCAGCCAGCGATGGCTCCCCAGGCAACGCCGATAACCAGTGCAACAAGGGCTGCAGCGATTGCGACCGAGAAGGTCACTCGCGTGCCAACGAGCAACCGTGCCAGGCGGTCGCGGCCGATGTCATCGGTGCCGAGGAGGTGGCTGCCGGATCCAACCGGCGCGCGGACCGCGTTCCAGTCAATGGTGGCATGATCCCACGGCAACACCATCGGAAGCACGAGTGCACAAAACGCGATGGCAGCGACGATGAAGAGTGGCCCCCTCATGCTTCGCGCATCCTCGGATCAAGCCAGCCATAGATCAGGTCGGCAAAGAGATTGAACAAGATGATAAGTGCGGCATAAAGCGTGACCACGCCTAGAACGAGCGGATAGTCTCGGTTGAGCGCTCCTTGCACAAAATAGCGGCCGAGCCCGGGAAGTCCAAAGACGGTCTCGATGACCACGGCGCCCGTGAGAAGCCCAGCGGCAGCCGGTCCGAGATAGCTTGCAACCGGCACCAGGGCAGGACGCAGTGCGTGGCGGCGCAATATGGTAAGCGGCCTGATCCCGCGCCCGCGCGCGGCACGGATATGATCCTGCCCCAACATTCCTGCCAATCCTGCGCGGGCAAGCTTTGCAACCGCACCGCTCACGGGAAGCGCAAGCGCTGTGACCGGCAGGACGAGCCAAGCCAGCCCCTCCCCCTGTCCCGAAACAGGCAGAACCCCAAGCCAAAGACCAAATACCAGCGCGAGCAACGGGCCGGTCACGAAGGTCGGCAATGCGGTGAGCAGGGTTGCGCACAGCATCACGGCCCTGTCGACACGGCCACCGGCGTGCACTGCAGCCCAAAGCCCGGCGCTGATGCCAAGAGCTGCAGCGAGCAGAAGGGCAAGCCCGCCAATGGTAAGTGAAACGGGGAGGCTTTGCGCGATCAATTCCGTGACCGTGAAGTCGCGATAGACAAGACTGGGTCCGAAATCGCCCTGCACCAGCCGCGACAAATAGAGCCAAACCTGTTCCCATAGCGGCCTGTCCAGTCCGTAGGCTGCTTCAAGCGCGGCCCTCGTTTCAGGTGCCAGGGGGCGCTCGCCATCGAACGGTCCTCCCGGTGCAAAGCGCATCAGGACGAAGGACAAAATGATGATCGCGAGCAGCGTCGGAATTGCCGTCAAAAGCCGCCGCGCGATCAATTGGAGCATTTAAAGCTCCATTTTGGCAAAACAGGCACGCACTTCCGCCACGAAAAGCTCGCCTTGTTCCATGGCAGCGAAATGCCCGCCCTTAGGCAACTCGTTCCAGTAGACGATATTCTTGTAGCGGGTCTCGGCCCACCGCCTCGACAGGCGCATCAGCTCCATCGGAAAGAGGCTGCATCCGGTTGGCACATTGATATCACCCAGACTGAAATTGGAGAAACTTTCCCAGTAAAGCCGCGCAGACGAGGCACCACTGTTTGTCAGCCAGTAAAGCATGACATTGTCGAGCAGGTGATCGCGCGAAAACACGTTTTCAGGATGGCTGACACCGTTCACTGCACAATCTGCCCAGCCATGAAATTTCTCGATGATCCAGGCCATCTGCCCGACAGGGGAATCTGCAAGGCCGTAGCCCAGCGTTTGCGGCCGGGTCATTTGCTGGGTCGCATAGCCACTTTCCTTGGCCTGGTACCACTGGAACCTTGCCAGGGCGCTTTTCTCAAGGTCGGTCAGCTCTGTCATCATGGCAGGGTCCGGGCGCCCCGGGATCATGTTGATATGGATGCCTGCAACGCCGCCCAGGGCTTGTTCACCGATAGCGCATGTAACGGCGGCTCCCCAGTCACCGCCCTGGGCAAAATAGCGATGATAGCCAAGCAGCTTCATCAATTCGTCCCAGGTCCGTGCAATGCGTTCGATATCCCACCCGCACCTGGTTGGCTTGCCTGAAAATCCGTAGCCTGGAAGCGACGGGATAACGAGGTGAAAATCGCGCGACAGCGGACCGGCCACCTGGAGAAACTCGAGCACAGATCCAGGCCAACCGTGCGTCAGCACAAGCGGCCTGGCGGCCGGATTTTCGGACCGGACATGGATGAAGTGAATGTCGAGACCGTCTATCTCGACGAGATAGTTGGGAAGCGCGTTGAGCGCCGCTTCGCAACGCCTCCAGTCATACTCGTCATGCCAGTAACGGGTGAGCTCCTCCACATAGCCAAGCGGAATGCCCTGGTCCCAGTCACCCACGGTCTCCTGGTCGGGAAAGCGCGTGTTTGACAGCCTCGTTTTCAGATCATCAAGTGCCGACTGCGCGATGTCGATCCTGTACAAGCGAGGCGTTTGGGTCATGGCTTCTATTCTATCTCGTGGGTTGCGGCGTGTCGCCAGAATAATCGTAGAAGCCACGTTTCACCTTGCGCCCAAGCCATCCCGCTTCCACGTATTTCTGCAGCAGCGGAGCAGGACGGAACTTGGGGTCGCCTGTCGAGTCGAACAAGATCTTGGTGATCTCGAGACAGGTGTCGAGTCCGATAAAGTCGGCCAGTGTAAGTGGCCCCATCGGGTGATTGAGGCCGAGCTGGCATGCAGTGTCGATATCACGGATGGTTGCGACACCTTCGCCCAGGACAAAACAGGCTTCATTGATCATTGGCATGAGCACGCGGTTGACGATGAAACCCGGGGCATCCTGTGCAAACACCAGCTTCTTGCCGAGCGCTTCCCCGTAATGACGCACGATGTCGACCGTGGTGTCACTTGTCGCAAGACCCCTGATGACTTCGATCAATCCCATGACGGGTACGGGATTGAAAAAATGCACGCCGATGAAACGCGCAGGGTCTGGCGAGGCCTGTGCCAGGCGGGTGATGGGAATTGACGACGTGTTCGAGGCAAGGACTGCCTGGTGGCCGAGTATCTTGCCAACTGCTTCGAAGATCTTGCGCTTGATCTCTTCGCGCTCGGTTGCAGCCTCGATGATGATGCCGGCATCAGCCATTGGTTCATAATCCGCAACGGGCTGGATGCGCGACAGCAGCGTGTCTGCTTCGCTCTGGCCGATCTTTTCCTTGGCGACGAGCTTTTCCAGTGCTTTGCCGATAGCTGCCTTGCCAGCTTCGGCCTTTTCAAGGTCGATGTCTGAAAGATACACCTGGTATCCAGCGCCCGCGCTGACCTGGGCAATACCCGCGCCCATTTGTCCTGCCCCGATGACCCCTATAGCGCGCATGAATAGTTCCTTCGATTTGAGTTGGATTGCCCCTAGCTTAGGCCTTTCAAAAGCGCTAGCCTTGCCCGCATGTACAGGGGAATATTCGCATTGTTTTTGGCCGGCGTTTGCTCCGCTTGCCTTGCTGCCGGAACGACACAGGTCACGCCTGGAAAGGTCGTGACCTTCAAGGACTGGTCTGTCGGCTGTGACAATGGCCTTGCCTGCCAGGCGGTTGCCCTGATGCCTGGCGATCTGCCTGGTGGTACCTTGTCAGTCGTGCTCAACCGACGCGAAGGTGCAAAGACGACACCCGTGATCGAGATCACCGGGGCCGCCAGCAAGTCCGACCGGTACCGGATCCTGATCGACGGCAGGGTTGCAGGCAGCGGCACAATCAAGGTCGGTAGCGAAACATTGCAATTGAGCGGTGCCAACGCGATCAGGGTTGCCCGTGCAATGGCAAAGGGCAAGTCGATGCGGCTGGTCGATGGCACTGGCGCCCAAATGGGCTTTGCATCATTGGCAGGTGCGTCAGCCGCATTTCGCCATGCAGATGCAGCTCAGGGTCGTGCAGGTTCACGCGGCGCCATCGTCGCAGTCGGCCGAAAGCCAGCGGCCGCAAGGAAGAGCCCATTGCCTGTCCTCACTGTCAAGAAAATCAAGCCATCCGACATGCTGCCCGATGCATCCGCTCTCGTTGCGCTGTCCGAAAGCAGTCCGTGTGCGGCCGAGCGCTTTGGTCCCACCCAGGATGCAGCCTACAGCCTGGGTACAGGAGCAAATGGGGCCCAGGCGCTCGTGCTCCTCAACTGTGGCAGTGGCGCTTATAATTTTTCAAGCGCAGCCTATGTTGGGCAGCGCGATGCCAAGGGGAAATGGCAGTTTGCACCTGCCATCTTCGACTATGCCCCTGTTCGACGAACCGAAAGCGACAATCTTGCATTGATCGTCAACGCGGACTGGGATCCTGCTACCCAGAGCCTGAGCGGTTATTCCAAGGGCCGCGGAATCGGTGATTGCGGGTCAGCCGAAAATTATGTCTGGGACGGCGCTGTGTTCCGCTTGAAACATGCAAGCATGATGGATGAGTGTCGCGGTTCGATGGACTGGATCCCGATCTGGCGCGCCGAGGTTAAAATCGTCGACTAGAGCTTACGCTTTTTCAGCAATATCTCGGCAATCGCATAGGTCCGCGGATTGTCGACATCGACCGCGTAAGCGCCGTCTGCTGCCATGTACGGCACGACCCGCGTCTTGAGTGCACGCGAGATCGCGCGAAAGGCTGTATCGAGCTTCCACCATCCCAGTCGAAAACGGACAAGGTTTACAAGACCAAATGCCTTGGCAATGCGTCCCTTGGTCTTGATGAACTGGCCGCCTTGCCTGAAGGCTTCAGCAGCCTTCAGTGCGCTCGCATTTCTGAGCCAGAACAGATTGCAGTTGGAAATCGCTGCATCGGAAAATTCATAAAAGCGCCGTTGACCTTCAGGATGTGCCGCCTGGATCGCTTCGCGGGTGGCTAGCACAACAACCGCGTCACCTTCGCCCGCCATCGCCTCGGCATGAAGGTCACGGATGAGCTCGGGGGTCACGAGCACATTGTCGGCAGTCGTGATAACGAGCGGCCAGGCAAGGTCTCCGGCCTCACGCATTGCATATTCCACGCTTTCGACGATTCCGACTTGCGCCTGGCAGATCATGAGCCGCCCAGATGCCTCCAGCTCAACGACGCCAGGCAGATCGGCAATGACCTGGCGGTCGTGGATCGAGATCAACACGCGCGTATCAGGAAATGCCGGAATGGCGGCTTCGAGTACCCATTGCAACAATGCCTTGCCACATATCGGCACGCGGCATTTGTGGCTGACACCGGCTTCGGCCGCCATCGGATCGAGTTTGCCATCGCGTTTGCCCGCGAGAACCAGCAAGGTCGGAGAAATAGTCATGGGGGTCGCTATAGGCAGCGTGCGCTGCACGAGCAAGCTTGGGCTGGCATTTCCCGGCAAAGTCGCCTAGGCGCAGCCGCAATGCTCGCATTTTTGGCAGGAAGTCGAAAACAATTATGTCCGCCCCGTTACGTATCGCGCTTGCCGGTCTTGGCACCGTTGGCTCTGGCGTCATTCGCCTCATCGAAGAAAATAGCGCGCTCATCGCGCGCCGCGCAGGACGCGCGATCGAGATCACAGCAATCACTGCACGCGACCGCAACAAGGACCGCGGTGTCGATTTGTCAGCCTATCGCTGGGTTGACGACATGGGCGAGCTGGCAACGGCAGACGACATCGACGTCGTGGTCGAACTGGTCGGTGGTGCCGATGGCCCAGCGCTCACTCTTGCAAGAGAAACCTTGTCGAACTCACGCGCACTGGTCACCGCCAACAAGGCAATGATTGCGCATCACGGCGCTGAACTTGCAGCGCTTGCCGAATCGAACAATGCCGCCCTCAAGTTCGAGGCCGCGGTTGCAGGTGGTATTCCTGTCATCCAGGGCTTGCGCGACGGGGCAGCGGCTAACCGTATTGACCGTGTCTACGGAATCTTGAACGGCACATGCAATTTTATCCTGTCTACGATGGAGAAGGAAGGCCTCGACTTTGCCGAGGTGCTGGCCGACGCGCAGGCGAAGGGATTTGCCGAGTCTGACCCGTCCTTCGACATTGACGGCATTGATGCAGCCCACAAGCTGTCGATCCTTGCATCATTGAGCTTTGGTTCACAAATCGACTTTGGCGGGGTTGAAGCCCGCGGCATTAGGAAGATATTGGCGGCCGACATCGCTCAGGCCAAGGCCTTGGGTTACCGGATCCGACTGATCGGCCTGGCAGAGATCGACGGCGAAAATGGTGCAGCACAGATCTTCCAGCGCGTACAGCCCTGCCTGGTTCCCCTCGGCCATCCGCTGGCGCATGTGATGGGGGCGACCAATGCTGTCGTGGCCGAAGGCAATTTCTCCGGGCGTTTACTGTTCCAAGGTGCAGGCGCGGGCGAAAAGCCAACCGCTTCTGCCGTTGTCGCCGACCTGGTTGATATCGCGCGCAAGGAAACGGGTCCTGCGTTCTCAATGCCCTCAGCCGAACTCGAGCAATTGCCGCGCGCGGCATCTGCCCACCGGATCGGCAAGACCTATTTGCGCATGATCGTGGCCGACCGTGTCGGCGTACTCGCCGAGATCACGGCCGCGATGCGCGATGCGGGCCTTTCGATCGAGAGCTTCATACAGACAGAGACCAACGCTGATGGCTCGGCCCTTATCGCAATGGTCACGCATGCAGGGGCCGAACAGGCGATCAACGACACTCTTGCAACGCTCGGTTCGTCTGCCAACCTGCTGGGTGAGCCGATGGTCATGCACATATTGAGTGAATAGATCAGGGTTCAACAGGGCAAGCGATCCATAGCGACCATTTCGCGCTCGCACAGTCCTTCGAGGAGTTGTCCCAGTGGAATTGCGGGCGCAGGTACATCGCCGAACCCCATGGCAACGCCTGGCTCTAAGCACAATCCGACACATGTTGTCACATCGAAGCTGCGCGGCGTCCAAGCTAGTGAAAACTGCATGTCTGTCGAACGGCCACAAGCCCTGGCAGGCCTGCTCGATTTGGGCCTTGATCTGGTCCTAGGCCACCACCTGCCCCGCTTCGGTACGGGCTGGCGCCATGGCGGGCAAGAAAAGGACGACAAGCAATCTCGACATTTGGTGCAACCTTCCCTATCGGGGGCGCCAATTCCCGAAAGTTAATTGCCCCGTTATTTTGTGTCCCCAGTAAAATGCGCCTTGTTTAAAGGTGCCCTTATATTTCAGATAGCTAGGAAAATAATATGACAGCAGCAAGCCAGATCCTTGACCGGGTGCTTGTCCTTGAAATGGTTCGTGTTACCGAGGCAGCCGCAATTGCTGCAGCCAAGCTCATCGGTCGCGGCGACGAAAAGGCCGCCGACCATGCAGCCGTGGAGGCCATGCGGGCCGCGCTCAACGAACTCTACATGGATGGAACCGTCGTTATCGGCGAAGGCGAGCGGGACGAAGCTCCCATGCTGTTCATCGGTGAAAAGGTTGGCGCCGCCATTGGTACAGGTCCGCGCATTGATATCGCGCTCGACCCGCTCGAGGGCACGACGATCACTGCAAAGGCTGGCCCGAACGCGCTTGCGGTTCTCGCGGTTGCCGAAGAGGGCAACCTCTTGAATGCACCAGACGTGTACATGGACAAGATCGCGGTTGGCCCTGGCTATTCGCCCAATATCGTCAATCTTGACAAGAGTGTCTCCGAAAACGTGGCGGCCGTTGCAAAGGAAAAGGGTGTCAAATCCAGCGACCTGATCGTCTGTGTCCTTGACCGCCCTCGTCACGAGAAACTGATTGCCGAGCTGCGCGCGATCGGTTGCGGTATCATGCTGATTCCGGACGGCGACGTGGCTGGCGTAATCGCGACGACTGACCCAGACACCACGGTCGATATCTACATGGGTTCTGGCGGCGCGCCCGAAGGCGTGCTGGCGGCAGCAGCGCTGCGCTGTGTTGGCGGCCAGTTCAAGGGCCGGCTGTTGTTCCGCAACGATGATGAACGTCTGCGCGCCCGTAAATGGGGTATTGAGGATCTCGACAAGATTTACGACCTGGAAGAACTTGCAAAAGGCGACTGCATTTTCGCTGCAACCGGTGTGACCCACGGCTCGCTACTCGACGGCGTCAAGACACTTCGTGATGGACGGATTACGACAGAAAGCGTCGTGATGCGCGCTTCGTCAGGGACCGTGCGCTGGGTAAAGAGCGAACACCGCCCGGGTTAAAATACCCCGACACTGAGCCCTGCTGCAAGAGTTGCCCCAGACTGCATTGCCAGCGCAAGCTGCTCTGGCGTTAATGTCTTGGGCGCGAGAATTGCCTCTGTGGTTTGCGCGTTGGTGCATATTATCTGGCTGTCAGCGAATTTCCTGAGGCGCCAGCCGAGCGCGATGCGCTCGGCCTGGACCACGGCACTGTGACCATCCGACCCTGCACATACCAGCAGCGCATAGGGACGCGCCTCGATTTTGCCGAGTAGGGGATAATAGCAGCGGTCGAAAAAATCCTTCATCACCCCGCTGATGCTCGCGAGCCTCTCGGGAAAAACGAACAGATAGCCGCTCGCCGACATGAGGTCGTCCGGTCCTGCTTCACCAGCTGCAAGA
>JBATDO010000211.1:0-2879 GCA_049663505.1 Sphingorhabdus sp. | reverse complement strand
ATCGTATATCGGCCGAGCAGGATTATGGATCCTTGGTAAAGGGCTTCCGGGCAATCGACGACCTGCCCGATGCGCCGGGTGAAACCTTGCCTGCCTGGTCGCGCGCGGAGCTGACGCGGCGACAGGTCGCGGCGGGCATGACGCTGGAAGATGTCGAAATGATTTTGGCGCCGATGATCGAGGACGCAAAGGAAGCGATAGGCTCGATGGGCGACGACACGCCGCTCGCAGTCATCAGCGACAAGCCGCGACTCATCAGTCAGTTTTTCCGGCAGAATTTCAGCCAGGTCACCAATCCACCGATCGACAGCTTGCGTGAGCGGCACGTGATGAGCCTGAAGACGCGCTTTTCAAACCTCGCCAACATCCTCGAAGACAAGAGCCAGAACGCCAATGTCCTGGTGCTTGACAGCCCTGTCCTGACGGCAACTGATTGGCGCAGGCTCAAGGCCGCCTTCGGCCCTGTGGCGGCAGAAATTGATTGTACCTATGATATTTCAACAGGACAGGAAGGCCTGCGCGCCGCGATCGTCCGTATCCGCGAAGAAGCCGTCGAAGCGGTGCGTATGGGCAAGTCGGAACTGTTCCTTACAGATGAAAACATCGGTCCGACACGCGTCGGCATCGCAATGATCCTCGCAGCGGCGGCCGTCCACACCCATCTCGTTCGCAGTGGTCTGCGCAGCTATTCATCCATCAATGTCCGTTCGGCCGAATGCCTCGACACGCATTACTTCGCGGTATTGGTCGGCGTGGGGGCAACCACGGTTAACGCCTACCTGGCTGAAGCAGCGATTGCCGACCGTCATGCACGCGGTCTTCTCGGCGATCTCAGCCTGGTACAAGGCGTCGCCAACTTTCGAAATGCGATCAACGAAGGCCTTTTGAAGATCATGTCCAAGATGGGCATTGCAGTGATCTCGAGCTACCGTGGCGGATATAATTTCGAAGCCGTCGGCCTGAGCCGCGCCTTGGTCAACGACTTCTTCCCTGGCATGCCGAACAAGATTTCAGGCGAAGGCTATCACTCGCTCTATGTCAATGCGCGCGACCGGCACGCCGAGGCCTTTGACACTGCGATTGCTCGCCTGCCCGTGGGCGGCTTCTACAAGCAGCGCAGTGGCGGCGAAGCGCATGCTTATTCGGCAGGATTGATGCACTTGTTGCAGACCGCCGTCGCCAATGACAGCTACTCGACCTACCTGCAATTCGCCCAAGGCGTGAAGGAATTGCCGCCTATTTATCTGCGCGACTTGCTCGAATTCAACTTTGCCAAGGAGCCAGTCGCGATTGACGAAGTCGAAGCTATTACCGAAATCCGCAAGCGTTTCGTCACCCCTGGAATGTCGCTGGGAGCCCTGTCCCCCGAAGCGCATGAAACACTTGCCATCGCAATGAACCGTATCGGTGCAAAAGCGGTTTCGGGCGAAGGCGGCGAAGACAGCAAGCGCTTCAAGCCATATGAAAACGGAGACAATGCGAACAGTGTGATCAAGCAGATCGCCTCGGGACGCTTCGGCGTCACCGCCGAATATCTCGGTGCCTGCGAAGAGATCGAAATCAAGGTTGCGCAGGGCGCAAAGCCTGGTGAAGGCGGGCAGTTACCAGGTTTCAAGGTGACTGAAATGATTGCTCGATTGCGGCATTCGACACCCGGTGTGATGTTGATTTCGCCTCCTCCGCATCACGATATCTATTCGATCGAGGACCTCGCCCAGCTCATCTATGACCTGAAGCAAATCAATCCACGGGCGCGTGTCTGTGTAAAGCTGGTAAGCGCTGCTGGTATCGGGACGATCGCAGCCGGGGTTGCCAAGGCACATGCCGATGTTATCCTGGTTTCGGGAAATGTGGGTGGCACGGGCGCATCGCCTCAAACGAGCATCAAATATGCAGGTACGCCCTGGGAAATGGGCCTGAGCGAAGCCAACCAGGTTTTGACTCTCAACGGCCTGCGCCACCGGATCAAGCTGCGCACCGATGGCGGGCTAAAAACCGGTCGGGACATCGTGATCGCCGCTATTCTCGGGGCCGAGGAATTTGGTATTGGCACGTTGAGCCTTGTTGCCATGGGATGCATCATGGTCAGGCAATGCCACTCAAACACTTGCCCGGTTGGCGTGTGCGTACAGGATGAGGCACTGCGCGCCAAGTTCACTGGCACGCCTGAAAAGGTCATCAACCTGATGACATTCATCGCAGAGGAGGTGCGAGAGATACTGGCCAAGCTTGGTTATCGCAGCCTTGATGAAGTCATTGGCCGAACCGAGTTGTTGCGCCAGGTCAGCCGCGGCGCCGAGCACCTCGATGACCTCGATCTCAACCCCATCCTCGCCAAGGTAGATGCGCCCGACAGCGCTCGCAGGTTCAGTATCCCGACGTTTCGCAACGAAGTCCCCGACAGCCTCGACGCGCAAATGATCCGTGATGCAAAGCCTGTTTTCGAACGGCGTGAAAAAATGCAGCTGACCTATAATGTGCGCAACACGCACCGCGCAGTTGGCACGAGATTGAGTTCCGAAATCACGCGCCTTTACGGAATGAAAGGCCTCGCAGAAGGTCATGTCCATGTGCGCCTGCGCGGGTCTGCTGGACAGTCGCTGGGCGCGTTTCTGTGCCAAGGTATTACACTGGAAGTGTTTGGCGATGCGAATGACTATGTCGGCAAGGGATTGTCGGGCGGTACAATCATCGTACGGCCCACGGTCAGCAGCCCGCTCGACAGCCAGCTTAACAGCATCCTGGGCAATACCGTCCTTTACGGAGCGACCTCGGGCAAGCTTTTCGCCGCAGGGCAGGCAGGTGAGCGCTTTGCTGTTCGCAACTCGGGTGCCCATGTTGTTGTCGAGGGAGCGGGTTCCAACGCACTTGAATATATG
>JBATDO010000210.1:0-4241 GCA_049663505.1 Sphingorhabdus sp. | reverse complement strand
GCTATGCGCCAACGCTGTACGATCTCACCCAAGTCATCAACGAGAGCAAATTTGACGTTCGTGTTGCCCGTATCAATAGCAAGAAGCATGAAAAAGCTCCATCAAATCAGGAAAATGTCAGCGGCGTGAATGGCATGAATTGAGCCGTCCGCCAAGCAAAGGCGCAAAGCACCATCTTGGCACAGACCAGAATAATGCCCATCGAGCCGCTCGCCCGATGGCAAACTGACAGACAAAGCTGTTCCCAACGGATGAGCTCGTTCTTGCCAAACATCCAATATCTCGGAGATTCCGCCCTCGCGCCATCGTCTCAGCCAGGAACTGAAGATGGTGGCTAATATTTCCACAGCGTCCTGGGGTTTGGGTGGCCTTGCCCCCATGGTTACCAGGTCCGTCACTGCACGGTCTAGCCCATGAGGATGACAAGCCAAGTTCAGGCCGAATCCGATAACTACCGCATCACCTGATCGCTCCAGCAATATCCCGCTCAATTTGCTGCCTTCGTTCGAGAGGATGTCGTTGGGCCATTTAATAATAACCTGTACCTGTGGCGCAATGTTCTCAACGAGTTCGAACATGGATATCGCGGATAAGAAAGCAAGGGACGGGGCGGGTGGATCCGATGGCTGCAATCGAACAACAGTACTGGCAAACAGGTTGCCATTCTGACTCTCCCAGGCGCGCCCAACGCGCCCACGGCCATTGTCTTGTATATCCGCCCTTAACCAGTGACCTTCTGGTAGCCCACTTGAAACGCGTGCAATTAGATCAGCATTTGTAGAGCCAGTAAGCGGGACCTGTTCGAAAAAGGGCGTCAGAATAACGCCTTTGCAGCAAGCGCACTGACCACGCCGAGAAATGGAATTGCCAGATAACCAAATGGTGAGACTACCACAGCCAGAAGCCCGCCAACCCATTTCAATACCGGTTCTCTACATTCGACAATAGTCTCAGAAGGCTCATCAAAGTACATGAGCTTGACGACCTTGAGATAATAGAACGCGCCAATGACAGAAGCCGCAATACCAAGAACTGCAAGCGGCAGCAAGCCTGCCGCAACGGCGGCATCGAACACAACCAGCTTGCCCCAAAATCCGAACAACGGAGGTATCCCTGCAAGGCTGAACATGAAAATGGCCAAGCATGCTGCAACCGCTGGATGGGTTTTTGAAAGTCCCGCAACGTCAGCCAAGCCTTCCTTCAATTCGCCGTCAGGGCCTCGCAACTGCATTATGCAGGCAAAACTGCCCAGCGTCATTGCAACATAGATCACCAGATAAACCAACATGGCCGCAACCCCGGCCTCGGTTCCAGCTGCAAGCCCGATAAGCAGAAACCCGATATTGTTTATTGAGCTATAAGCCAGCAGTCGTTTGAGATTGGTTTGTCCAATGGCGCCAACTGCACCGATGATAATGGACATTAAGGCAACAGCTATGACTATCTGCTGCCATACTGCAGCCTGACTTCCGAATGCTTCGATTACCACCCGGATTGTGAGTGCAGATGCCGCCACTTTTGGTGCACTCGCAAAAAAAGCCGTAACCGGTGTTGGCGCCCCTTCATAAACATCTGGAGTCCACATGTGGAAAGGGGCAGCACTGATCTTAAAGGCCAAGCCCGACAGGATAAATACGATCCCGAAGATTAGCCCGAGAGAAATATCGCCTTCGAGTGCCGCGTTTATCGCGGCAAAACTGGTGGAACCGCTAAATCCGTATATCAACGTAATGCCGAACAAAAGAATTCCACTGGCAAGAGCCCCAAGCACAAAATACTTCAGTCCTGCCTCTGCCGATCGTCCGTCCGTGCGTGCAAAACTTGCCAGGACATAAGCGGCCAAACTGTTGAGCTCGAGCCCAATGTAGAGTGTAAGCATGTCGGTTGCAGAGACCATCAAGCCCATGCCAACACATGCAAAGATGATGAGAACTGGAAACTCGGCTCGCATGGCGCCGACTTTTTCAAGATAGTGTGGCGCGATCATGAGTGAGATTGCTGCAGCAAAATAGATCAATAGTTTTGCAAAATTGCCGAATGCATCATTCACGTACAGGCCATCAAATGCTGCGGCAGATGCCTGCGTGCAAAGAAAATGTATCGCATATGCTCCAGCTGCAAACAGAGCCGCCACTGACAATATGCTGATCAATCGACCCGATTGCGCACGCCAGGCGGCAACCAGCAGCAATGCCAGTCCGGACAGGCTCAAAATGACTTCGGATCGAGTCAAGAAAATAGAGGCAGTTAGGTCCATCAGTGGCTCCCCTCAGCCGCTTTTTCTTCTGTATGTCCACCGACCCTGTACTTTACAGTGGTTGGATCGTTCGTCCTTATTGCGCTGTCTCCTGCAGGAGCTGCGCGTTCAACTCGCGCCACGATAGTTGAAACATCGCGACGAATGGGCGCAAGAAAGCTTTCCGGATAAATGCCCATCCACAACACAACAATGGCAATCGGCGCCAAAAGCCACATCTCGCGGCTATCCATGTCCGGCATTGCGGCCGCATCCGGGTTCAATTGCTCACCAAATGCAATCCTTCTGTAGAGAAACAACATGTAACCGGCACCCAAGATTATGCCCGTGGTTGCAATCAATGTCGCCCAGGTTGAGACCTTGTATGCCCCCGCCAAAGACAGGAATTCGCCTACGAACCCACTAGTACCAGGCAGCCCAACGCTCGCCATGGTGAACAGCATGAACAGCAACGCGTATTTAGGCATGTTGATGCTCAGACCACCGTAGCGGCTAATTTCGCGCGTGTGCAAACGGTCGTAAATAACCCCCACGCATAGGAACAACGCACCAGAAACCAGCCCGTGGCTTAGCATGACGATGATTGCACCTTCTATTCCTTGTTGATTGAAGGTGAACAATCCAACCGTCACGATTGCCATGTGGGCCACTGAAGAATATGCAATGAGCTTCTTCATGTCATTTTGCACAAGCGCGACAAGCGAAGTGTAAACGACAGCTACCATCGACAAACCGAACACTAGCGAAATGAAGGAAGCGCTCGCTTCAGGGAACATCGGCAATGAAAAACGCAGGAAACCATAGCCCCCCATTTTCAGCAACACGCCAGCAAGTATGACCGAACCTGCGGTTGGTGCTTGAACGTGGGCATCAGGCAACCATGTATGCACAGGCCACATCGGCATTTTTACAGCAAATGATGCAAAGAAAGCCAACCAAAGCCATTTTTGAGCGCCGACCGGGAAGTCATGGTTAAGCAATGTCGGAATGTCAGCCGTGCCTGCTTGCTGTATCATCCACAGCATGGCGATCAGCATCACTACTGATCCCAGCAGCGTGTAAAGGAAAAACTTGTATGAAGCGTAAATCCGCTCCGCGCCACCCCAGATACCAATGATCAAATACATTGGGATCAGGCCGGCTTCGAAAAAGATATAGAAGAGCATCAGATCCTGCGCAGCAAACACGCCGATCATCAATGTTTCCATTAACAGGAATGCGGCCATGTACTCGCCCACACGGCTGGTGATGGATCGCCAGCTGGCGCCGATGCAAATAGGCATCAGAAAGACCGAGAGCATTATCAGCATCAAGGATATTCCATCGATACCGAGTTTCCAGCCTATTGGACCAAATATGCTCGCGCTCTCTGTAAATTGCCATTGAAGTCCAGCTGGATCGAAGCTCGTCCATAACCAGATGCCGAGCAACAAGTTGAATAGCGTGGCGGTCAGCGCGAAGACCTTGGCCATTTCCGCACGAGCGAACAGGCAAGCGATGGCTGCAATTAGCGGCACGGCCAACATGACCGAGAGAATGGGGAAATCGGCTGCGCTCATTTTGCTTGCACCATCATCCAGCTGACTGCTGCGACAAGCCCAAGAAGCATGACCAGCGCATAACTATACAAATATCCAGTCTGCATTCTTGCAGCTAGTCGACTTCCCAATGCAACGACTGCAGCAGATCCATTCGGTCCGAAGCGGTCGATGATCCCGATGTCTCCCTGTTTCCAGAAGAGGCGGCCTAAACCAAAGGCTGGACGCACGAACACCAAATTATAAAGCTCGTCAAAATACCATTTGTTGAGCAGGAACAGGTAGAGCGGCCGCTGTTGCGTGGCCAGCCGGCCCGGCAGATCGGTCCGCTTGATGTAGAACAGCCAGGCCAGCGCAAAGCCCAGAACCATGGCGATGAACGGCGAAACCTTGACCCAGTTCGGGGCTTCGTGGGCGGCGTGGATAACATGGTTTTCCGGCCCGAT
>JBATDO010000209.1:0-8935 GCA_049663505.1 Sphingorhabdus sp. | reverse complement strand
CCCCAGGAATGCCGCACTCCACACCTCCACCTGCCGGTTGCTGGCGATAGACCCGGACATAATCAACCTCCAAAGTTGAAGGGTCGGGGGTTTCGTTGACCGGATAGCCTGAACCCAGCGCGAGATTAACAAGCGGGTAAAGCGGCGCTCGGTGCTCTTCAGGCGTTGGCTGCTGCCACATCGCATCGCCGTCCAGGAAATAAGTGATGTGCCTTTCGTCAACGCGTACCCCGTAACGGTGGAACCCGCTGGTTAACGATCCGGCGGGAACGGACAGGCGCTTGCCTTCGCGCCGGGTGAGATGCTCGTCCTTGCCGCCATACCACACATGTCCGGTGACGAAATATTTGTCGGTCATGTGCCCATAATATTCGACCACATCGATTTCGATCTTCGGTGTCTGACCAGCTGGCTGAAGGCTCATCAGCCAGAAGGCCGGCCAGACGCCGGGACCCGGGGGAAGTTTCATCCGTGCTTCAAAATATCCATATTGCACTCCGTGGCCCGCCCCGGAGGCGTCTGCAGCCGCGATCAGCCCAGAGCGCCAGCGTCCATTCTCGTCCCGATGCGCAGTAATCCTCAGAATTCCCTTCGAAATTACAAATGGCCATTCTGGACGCGGATCAGAAAATACCGCATCACCAAAGTCACCATTCCAAGGCGTATGCGCCGTCCAGCGCGCTCCATTTTCGAGCTTACGCGGCGCGATAGAGAGATCATCAAATTCATCGGAGAAATCCAATTCGTAGGCGCAAAGATCGAGCCGTTCGCTAGCACCGGAACTACCCGGCGAACAACTTGCACAAATTGCCAGCGGCATCGGCAACATGACAAGCGCGAGGGGCGAGAAGACGAGTTTCATGTCCGTCGCTGCTTCCAAAAAACGGCTAGGCCAGATATCCGCGAACCGACCCTCAGCAATTCCTTAACCGGCCCGGCTCGGCGACCGGATAGATGCCAGAGCGTGAGCACCGAACCTGCATATGTAAGTGCACCAATCGGCACCAGCACAAGAAGTTCGAGAAGCGGCCGGTTGGTGATGGCCGGGTGGAGTGCGGCTTGGGAAGCAGCCACAGCAGCCGACATTGCTAGCAAGCAAACCAGGGTCATGCTGTGAGCACGAATTTGCTCCCATACGCCGACCGAAACCAGCCGCTTGGCCAACAGGAAGCTGATCAGGCAATTGATCAGGCTACTCAAAGCCCGCCCTGCGGCTGCACCGACAAGGCCGCCAAGCGCCAACCCCCCTATGATTAGCGGGATCCGGACAAATAGCGCCGCAAGCTGGCGTAAGAACAGATATTTTGTTTCACCCATCGCCATCCCCAGGGGTCGGACAACAGTAATGAACGTGTCGAAAGCGTAGGTAATTGCAAGCAGTTGCAGCAGCGGCACTATCTGTACCCAGCGGGTGCCCATCAAGAGGTTGACGGCAGGGTCAGCCAGCAGGGCAAGGCCGATAGCGGCCGGAGCGGTAACCAACGCGACACCAGACTGCGCTTCTAGAAACGCCTCCCGCAGTTTCTCGGGCTGGCTCGCAATTTGCGAGAGGCCTGGGAAAAGCGCGTTGCGCAACGGAAATGAAAGTTCGCGCGAGGGGATGGCTGCAACGCTGTCGGCCAACGAATAATAACCAAGCTCTGCCCGAGTGACTGCAAATCCGATCGCCAGCTGGTCAAAACGCCAGTTAATTGTCTCGCAAAGCTGGTTGAAGGACATCCAGCCTGAAAATTTCCAGATTTCCCGGACGCGCGACAAGGTGAACGCGGGCCGATAGGGTATGATCAGGTAGCTTGCCAGCGATGCCAAAATGGCGCCCAGCGCATTCCCCAGAATGATCCCCCAGAAATTCCCCAAGGCGATCGCAAGGATGATTGCTAAGCCGAGACCGGAAGCCTTTTGCCCGATCTGGAACGCTGCATACGGTCCGAAGTGCATGTTGCGCGTGGCCATGGTCAGCAGTGGATTGTAAAACTCCATGAATGCACCGGTGACGCCGGCGACGAGGAAGACACTGAACAGCCGCACGTCGCCATACGCGAGCGATAGCGGCCACGCGGCCAGCGCAATCACTGTAAATATTAGCCCTGCGCGAATACATGACATCGTCCAGACTGTATCGACATGGTCTCGCGTCGGCTCCCGGCATTGCACAAGCGCTTGTTGCAGGGCAGCCTCGGAAACCGCGACAATCACGCTTACCACCGCCATGGCGATCGCGATGATCCCAAAATCGTCCGGTGAGAGAATGCGGGCCAGAATAACGATGCCGACCATGTTGAGCAGGCCCATCACAATACGTGCAGAACCAAGCGACAAAGCTCCGCGGACGACTCCATGCCGAAGGCTCATCCCTGCCCCCCTTGCCAACGGAAAGTCGGCACGCACCGCGGAATAAATGACGCGTCTGCGATCACAAGGCCTCAATCCGCTCGGGGTCGATCGTGCCCGCTATCAGGTCGCGCAGGGCGAGCAGGTTGCCCACCAGCCGGCCGCGCCGGTCAATGTCATGCTCTGGCCAAACGCTTCGCACGACATTCGAGACAATGTTCTGGAACAGCAGCCGTTCGCCAAGCCATGGACACATCGTTCCCTTGCGCCACAGATAGACGACGTTGGCGATCTGAGAATAGCCAAGACGCTTGCCGGAAGTTTTTCCGTTGCGCGCACCCATGTGGACCCCCGTTAGTTCGCTGGTTTTGACCAGCCGCCCACGCCAGCTTAACTGGTGAGTGAAATCGACATCTTCCTGCCAGCCATAAAGCGGTAGCTTCTCGTCGAACCGCAGTCCTGCCGCCGCGGAAAGGCGAATGGCCATGTTGCAGCCGTAAAGCGAGAGGCAATCGCTTTTGCTCGGCATCGGCCGGATGCCGGAACGATCAAGCCGATTAACTGCATCATCGAAGCTGATTGGGTGGCCTTGGGCACCGTCTGCCACCAATACGCCTGTTGCTCCAACGACTTCGGGTTGCTCGGATAGCAAGGCCTCCAGCTGGGCAAGGAAATCATCTGCAGGAACGAAATCATCGTCGAAAAATGCTACGACGTCGGTACGCTCGCGGAGATGATCCAGTGCTGCATTGCGTTGCCGACATAGCCCTCTGCGCGACACCAGCGTTTCAAGATTGTCGCAACCTCCTTCAAGGCCCGCGATGTCCTCTGGCGAAGCACCGACCACCAAGACGCCATCGGGCGGGCGAGACTGTTCGCATATGCGGGAAACTACCTGCTTGACGATAGCTGGGCGCCCGGTCGTGGCGATTACGGCATGGATTCGCATTGCACCTCTTTCAATCTGCTCGGTCCAAGCCCTGTCTGTCGACTGTAGCGGCTCGACCCTTGTTACGGGAACAAGCCGCAACCTAGCGCATCAGGGATAGCAGAGTTAGGAAGCATTGGATTCAACCCAATAGGATTACTCGCCAGTCCGGCGCGCTGGTCATCGGTAGTCAACCAGGCGAATTGAGCGAAAGATCAGTGCAGCTTTGCTTCCATCTCGATCCTGTCTGCCAGCTTGCGAAACAGGTCAGGCAACTCGTCATGTATCTCCAAAATCGTATACATGTTTATCGTCGCGCCCAACATAGCGAGTCCAATCGCCTCGCTCGGAAACCCGAGATCCACAAAGCGCCGGTATCCACGCATAAAATCTTCCGAGACCGCCTGAAACTCTCGAAAATGCGGCGAGTCCTGATCGACAAGCGAATCAGTTGGATCCTGTAGAAGCCAGGAAATCTGGTCTTTTCGATCAGTCATATTGGAAATCGACACATTGCCCGGTAGACCTCCGACCTAGACAGAACGTAGTTGCAATGGATGACTATTAGGAGTTCTGAGCGCCGTGAAAAGGGCAATAACCCATCGTTTCCGCGACTGGCGCAAATGGGCATCAACAGGATCCACTTCTGCGTTGTTCAAGAGGGTCAGGATCCCACAACAGGGCTATACCCGCCAATACATTGTGGCTCAACGGTGCCAAATATCAGGTGAAAGCGAACGTTTTGCTCCGGACGGTGGCGATTTGATGGATTCCGTCATTGGCCAAATGGTCTGCAAGCCGCAAGGCAAGGGCTAGGAACATCCATGTCGGATTGGCGTGGCCGCCTGTCGGAAACACCGAGCCCCCGGCAACGAAGAGGTTGTTTGCCCCGAACACACGGCAGTTGCGGTCAACCACGCCGCTGTGCGGCCCCGTTGCCATTCTCGTTGTTCCCATCATGTGGGCGAGATCGACCGCAGCAGACAACACACCACCATCATTTTTTGCCCAATCGGCCAATTCGGGTGCCGGATAGCCCCCTGCAACCATCGCGCAATGAAGGCGTTCAGCAAGTGCCCTGAGCGTCCGCCATTCAATCGGGCCGACACACCATTGCGCCATAGCACTGCGAACGCCGAGTGCGTCTGGTTTATCTGCGAGCAATATCCGATTGCGGGGATCGGGCGCGGTCTCTGAAATTGCTTCGATGCCAAGCCCGGTCAGCTTATGGGGCAGACCGCCACTGGTAAATTCATCTGCCACCATATTGGGCGCGAACCGGATTGCAGAACCGACAATCATATCCTTTGCCCATCCGGGAAAACCCGGCCATGCCAAGGTCCTTACCCCTACCCCTCGCGCAACCAGTCCCGTCCCCTTGATGATGGCAGCAACATCGCGAAATTTTGCATCGCTCTGGCCGCGAAGCAATCTTTTGAGGGCATCGAAAGGATCATCAACAGCCCGCAATGGCGCAAAATAAATTGCTGCATTAAGCAATCTCTCGCGTTCCTGAAGCTCGGGTGAAAGAGCTAAGCCGTGCATGAACATGTGCGATCGCCCCCCGTGAATCTGTCCATAAAAGCCAAACTTACGGGCAAGCCTTGTGATATCGCCTGCGCCCTTAATATCGCCCAACCGGATCCCTGCATGGTCGATCAGATAGCGTCCGACCTGGTCGTGACGGTTGCCGATTCCGCATGGTTCTACATCGTTCGAAACAAGCATTAGCCGCGCATTTTCGATGGCTCCTGCCGCCAGCACTACCCGGCGCGGTCGTATGATCGCCGATGCGCCTGACAGGTTGGCGACTCTCAACGCATCGACCGATTGCGAGGCCGGATCAAATGCCAGCCCGGTCACCGTCGCGTCGAGCAGGACACGCACTTTTGATGGCAGCCCGGGGACAAAATCTCGACCAAAGCGCATCACGTCTAACCGGTCGGTCATCGAACGTGCGAATTGCCAATAGCACGAGTGCAGGCCCGCCTCCGAAAAGCGCGGTGCCGGCTCGACTGGGCACAGCCCGAGCAACTCGCGCGCCTGGTCGATAAAAGGGATCAGTTCGTCGCGCCCAATTGGCCAGCCTGAATCCGGCACCCAACTGCGCTGCGCAAAATCCATCTCCCCAAATGGCGCAACCTTCCCAGCCCAGGCCTGGGTCGATCCCCCCAGCCCCCGACAACGCACTCCATAAGCCTGATGCTGGGCATTCCATAGGGGCGCTTGGCTTTTGTGAAAGCCAGTCCGGCGTCCGGCAAGATCCAGATCGCCAGCACCAATCGCCGCGATGACCTCGTTCAGCAGCTCATGTGCTTCATCCTCCTGTTCAAGCCCGCTTTCGAGCAGCAGCACATCCATTCCCTTGCGGGCACAACGGTCGGCTATGGCAAGTCCGACTGGGCCGGCTCCAACTACTGCGAGATCAGTTTCAATTGTCGCGCCACCGTCCCTGCCCGAGAGTCGTGTTACCGTCATGGCGCGCTGGATGGCAGAAACCGGATTTTGACCCCAGCAAGCATGGCGCTCAGCCTCCCTTGAGACTGGCGATGATGCGATAAGCAGTTCTTGTTTGTGCGTTGGGTGTCCACAAGTTTTTTGCCAGAGCACGTGACAGCATGGCCGACCAGCCGGGATTGATCGAAATCCGGCAAGTCCGCCGCATAATATCCAGCGTGCGTGCGCAGGTATTTTCGTCATAACTGATGGGCCGCCTGGCCCAAGCCCAGGGATTCATCGCCGGATGCGCGGTCCGCTGGTTTAGGATTGGGTCCCAATTCGTGTAGACATGCTTGGAATTGTCGTAAATCCGGTGCACTCCTGGCCGTTTCCCAAAAGCCTCCGCTTCGGCCTCGGTATCAAAACTGACCGTCATTGTCGCGGCATTACCCGGATCATTATGGGGCGATATCCGGATTTCTCCGGCGTCACGCAGAACCTGCTCGATGACTTTGCGGTTGCGCTTGATGCGCACGATACTGCGCGGTAGCCTCGACAGCTGGACATCGAGCATCGCTCCCTGAATCTCGGTCATCCGCGAATGCGAAGCAAGGAATGCGGGATTATTACCCGCTTCGTAGCCGTCGCGAGCCCAAATCCCTAGGTCATGGAAATTCATTAGCCTGGAGAACAGAGCCGGATCGTTGGTTACAACCGCCCCACCCTCTCCAATTGTCATATTCTTGTAATGGTTAAAACTGTAAACTCCCACTTGGCCGAAGGAGCCGCATTTGCGACCCTTATAGTCGATCCCGACGGCTTGGCAGGCATCCTCAACCACCATGAGTGAATATCTCCGCGCGATGTCCATGATCGCATCCATGTTACATGGCGCATTAACCATGTGGACCGCAATTATCGCCTTTGTGTGCGGGGTAATCTTGCGCTCGATATCAGTCGGATCGATTGTGAGCGTTTCGTCGATGTCGGCCAATATCGGAACTGCACCAGCCAGTGCGGGAGCTGCGGCACTGGCAATCCATGTATAAGCCGGAACGATCACTTCATCGCCCGGGCCGACACCAATCGCCGTCATAGCCGCATGTAACCCCACTGTGCCGCTGGTTAGCGCCAATGCGTGGTTTGACCCCATATGATCGGCAAAATGCCTCTCGAACCCCGTTGTCAACCGGTACGGCCCTTCATGACGCAACAGATTTCTGCCACGTAAAGCCTTCCCGACCGCAAGCCATTCCCTGAAACCTGGTTTGCTCATCGCTTTATTTGCGGTCCTCCTGAACCAAATCGCCGTAATCGTCCGCTTGCGTTTATTTGCCTGGCATCCCTGGCGAGAGGTGCCTTACCCGAGCGATCATAGCCGCGCCGGTCCGTCGAATGGGCAAGAGATCAGTATAATAGACCAAATTGGGAGAACATCACTCGTCTCGCCAAGGCGAACAAGCCATCATACCACTTCGGTATAGTTTGCTTGCTCTATAGTTTGATCCTCGTTCGTGCGCCCCACATCTGCCAGCAGCTTGCGCGCTGCTTTCTCGAGCAAGGCAATGTCGCGTGGAACTTCGCCCACAATAGCAATGCTGCCATCGGGTAAACGGCGAGCCATCAACAGGGCGAATTCGTCACCTCTTGATGAAAGATCGCCCCAAGTCTGCAGTGAAATTGCCCTCAATTTCCGAGTTATTGTCGAATGCACTTGATTCCGCGTGCTCTCGGTGCTGGCGTGCTCATTCCCTTTTCGCATCAAGCGTTCGAGACCGACCACAGCTTTGAGGCCGCCGGCGAAAGTCTCCAGGAAGCTGGAAAAGCTTCCAGGCGAAATGTCCTTGCGCCGTCCATACATGATGGCCGCGGCAAATTCGGCAACGCGGGTTTTGTCGTAATCTGCGCCAAAAACCAGCTTGATGATTGGTGTGTACGGGGCGCGATCCTGGATTGTGAGTCCGGACTCTTTGACCAGGCGCGAATATGCCTCGGGTTGGCTATCGGCATAAAACGCAATGTCGTAAGTCCGCCCCAGGGCTGCATAAAGCGCGTTGCGTGTGCGCAGGTTCATCACGCCATATTCGGTCGCCAATCCACGTGCCTCGGCCAGTAAAGGCGCGAGGTCGAGCGGTTCCACATCGCCAGATCCCAGTTGCGCAACTTGGTGCAAAACGATTGGACTTGGCTCTTTTTCGCTCACTAAAGGGTTGAGCACGAGCGATGGTTCCTTGACCATGGCGCGGCCATGTTTTGAGGTCTCCGCGACGTTCCAGCCCGAGACTATTCCGGGATTAATGGGGCGATCACTGTCAGCACGGGGAGCCCGCAATTCAAACGCCGAAATCCGAGGGCCGACATCGATTCTCTTAACAATGGGTTCTGGCGGGAGCGCATTGGTAAGCAGCAACACATCCGCCTCATACTCAATTGCACTTTCACCTCCCTGTTCCGTGTTAAAGATCAGTGCGTTATCGAGGATCAGAATGTCGTCATTCGTTACTTTCTGTTCCATCTTCTTGCGGCCTCCTAACCTAAAACCAGGGTATCTCGCGCAGTTGTGCAAGTCGTAGAATGTCGGGCAGGATCCGAAGACTCAACTGGAAATCGGATTTACTTCATTCGTCTAATGAGACGCAGATCGCGTTTCATGGCCGTCGGCTTTGGATCAGGAGATCTTAACAACGCAGTTCAAATGGCGGCTTCATGCCAGGCGACGCGTAAAACTGGTCCGGCAGCGATCATCAAACACCAACTTTTCCTTTGGCGGGATTGATTGGGACTGTCGTGTCGATCCGATCAAACAACACAAATCATAATCGGGTGAAAGATTTTGCGCGAATTAACCTAAAGCGATCACATCAGCATGGATTGACGTGTCAAATCCTCGGGGGATTTCCCACCTCAATTTTTTCCGATCTGCCAGAAAGTCTCAACACTCGGGAACAAAGGCTCTTTTATCAAGTTTACTCAGCACTCTAAATTGGGAGAAAGAAATGAACTTAATAATCATGCTCATCGTTGGCGGCGTCATAGGATGGCTGGCCAGCATCATCATGCGCACTGATGGCCAACAGGGAATATTCCTGAACATCGTTGTAGGCATCGTTGGTGCCGCGCTTGCAGGATATGTAATCACGCCATTTTTGGGTGGGGCACCAATAACTTCGGGTGCACTTGACCTAAAGTCGCTCGTTGTTTCATTGCTAGGCGCAGTCGTACTGCTCGGTATCGTGA
>JBATDO010000208.1:0-5598 GCA_049663505.1 Sphingorhabdus sp. | reverse complement strand
CATCGAATGTGACCGCGTGAAATGGCTGCTTACCGATCATCTGCGCCATCGCATCAGTGAGTTGTATCTCGTCACCAGCCCCTTTTTCCTGGCCTTCCAGCAGGCGCATCACCTCGGGCTGCAATATGTACCGGCCGGATATGATCAAATTTGAAGGCGCATCTTCTATTCGGGGTTTTTCCACAAGGCCCAAGACCTCGGTTACGGCTCCTTCGCGAACGCCTGGTGCGATTACGCCGTAGCTCGATACCTTGTCACGCGGGACTTCGAGTACGCTGATCATGTTGCCACCGAAATGCTGATACGCATCCACCATCTGCTTCATGCAACCCGGAGAACCGTGCATGAACTCATCCGGCAGGAAGATCGCGAAAGGTTCGTCACCAACAATGTCACGTGCGCACCAAATGGCATGCCCAAGCCCAAGTGGCTCTTGTTGCCGAACATAGGCGCAATTTCCTGGACCAAGCCGCGTCGGCTCGAGAACAGACAAGTCCTTCCCTCGCTCTGACATTGTTTTTTCAAGTTCGTAGGCGATATCAAAATGGTCTTCGATCGCGCTCTTTCCGCGACCGGTGACGAAGATCATCTGCTCAATTCCAGCCTCACGTGCCTCGTCGACTGCATATTGAATGAGCGGACGATCGACAATGGGAAGCATTTCCTTCGGGATTGCCTTGGTGGCGGGAAGGAAACGAGTGCCCAATCCTGCCACGGGGAAAACTGCTTTGCGAATACGTTTTTGTGTCATCGACTTGATTTAGCCAACGGGGGTTAATTGTCTATGACTTCAAAAGAAATCCGTCCAGCGAAACGCTTTTTCAGCTTGGCAAGCTTGGGTGGAATGACCGCCAGACAATAAGGATTACGTTTCCCTTCCCCATCCCAATATTCCTGGTGATATTCTTCAGCGGGATACCAGGTAGCAGGCCCTTCGATGGTCGTGACGATTGCCCCCGTCCAGTCAGAAGAGGCACTCTCGATGCCGGCCACGGCCTTTGCATGCTGGGCGTCGTCGAGCGGAAACAGCGCGGATCGATATTGGGTCCCGATGTCATTACCCTGTCGATTGAGCTGCGTTGGGTCATGGGTGGCAAAATGAATATCAAGCAAATCGGAATAGTCGATGACGTCGGGATCGAAGCTGATCTTTACTGCCTCGGCATGGCCAGTGCTGCCACTACATACGCTTTTGTAATCCGGATCGACGATATGACCACCGATATAACCGCTTTCGACGCGTTCCACGCCCTTCAATTGAGCAAATACGGCCTCAGTGCACCAGAAACAACCGCCGGCAAAAATCGCTTCTTCTTTAGGCATGAAATATTCCTTGTGGTTCTTCGGGCGGCTCTGAGGATTTAGCCTCGTCGCCGCGCACCACCAGCAGATACATGGCGGGTGTGACAATACGTGATAGCAAAGTCGAGGAAATCAACCCTCCGATGAGAACAATCGCAAGTGGCCCGTAAAGGCTGCCTCCGAACAGAGCCAATGGCATGAGCCCTCCAATCGCGGTAATGGACGTCAGCAATACCGGCAGGAAGCGCACTTCGCCTGCATTTTCGATTGCCTCGCGCAACCCCATGCCTCGTTCGCGTAGCTGGCTTGTGAAATCGACGAGCAGGATGGAATTCTTGATTTCGATACCGATCAGGGCGATGAAACCGATAACGGCAAGGAATGACAGGTTATTACCTGTAACGAAAAGCGCGATTAGACCGCCAAATGTCCCCAAGGGGATCACGCCTGCGACCACCAGCGCTTCCTTAAAGCGTCCAAATTCTGCTACCAATATTGCAAAAATACTGAACATCGCGATCATGACAATTGGTCCAAAGCCTGCAAATGTATCGTTGATCTTTTCGGCCTCGCCACCGATTTCAATTGAGTAACCAGGCTTTAGAGGGATCTTGTCTATCCTCTCTTGGGCATCCAGATTGACCTTGGAAACGACTGCACCATCGGTGATCTGCGCGGTAATTCCGACATTTCGTTCCAGGTTATACCGATAGATTGCAGCCGGTGACGACTGAAGTGTGGGGTTGCTGATTTCGGCAAGCCGCACAGCCTGCCCGCTCCGATTGGAGATATATATCGAATCCAGCGCGGATATTGGGTGCGTCTCTGCAAGAGGCAGACGCACGACTACAGGATAGCTATCGCCTTCGACGTCTCTAAAACTTCCGGCACGTTCGCCTGTGAGTGCGAGCCGGATGGCGCGACGTGGTGCACCAGCAGGGATGTCAAGCAACGCGGCCTTAGCGTCGTCAACACGCACATCAAGATCAATGCGGTCAAAGGCGACTGGATTATTGACGTCTCGTGTTCCAGGCGTTTCACGCAAGGCCTGTTCAATGCGGGCCGACACGATCTTCAATTCATCCTGTTCAGGACCATAGACGCGAAATTCAACTGGGGCGTTGATAGGGGCGCCGTTCTGGAAAAGCACGAGCCTAATGCGGGCACCCGGGATCCTGTCGAGTTTGGTACGCAGGCGTTCGACCATCAAACGGGCTTCTCGCCCCTTCCATTCGTCCATGATTGCCAGGACTTCGCCCTGGCTCGGATTTTCTCCACGATTGAATACATTATAGAAAACCGGGGGATTGTGTGCTCCCACATTTTCTGCACGGATCTTGATCGCAGGTTCAGTTTTTAAAATTGCTGAAACCTGGTTTACGATGCGACCGGTTTCAGCGATGCTTGCTCCTTGCTCGGCTTCGACCGTAACCCGGAAATAGGATGTATCGGCATTTGGGAAGAGGCTGAAACCGAGGACGGGGACCAGCAAGAATGCGGCGCCCGTTATTGCCAGTGCGCCCCAAACCGTTCGCCGAGGACGGTCGAGTGCCCAGTGCAACATCGGATGATAGAATCGGTCAATCTTGTCCATCAACCAACGCAATAGCGGGTTGCCGCCTTGATGTTCGTCCCGGCTCAAGATGCGGCTGGCCAGAAATGGCACGATGGAAAGCGACACGATCATCGACGCAGAAATCGTGGCCACTATAGTCAATATAAAGCTCTGTATGAATTTTCCCGCACCTTCGGGAAGAAAAAACAACGGAAGAAACGCAAAAACAAGTACCCCGGTCGAACCCAGCACTGCCATGGTGATTTCCTTGGTACCATCAATCGCCGCCTGGTCACGCCCTTTGCCCATGCGAAGATGGCGCGCGATATTTTCGACCACGACAATTGAATCGTCGACGAGGAGACCAAGAGAGAGGATAAAACCTGCCACGACAAGTTGGCTGAGGTTAAAGCCCAGTGCCGAAATGACCAGCAGCCCGGACGCAATTGAAAGCGGGATGGAAATCATCACAATGATCGATGCGCGCCACCCGAGCGGCAGCAACGTGATCAGGACCAGGAAGAGCGCGATCCCGAAGTCACGCGCCAGTTCGCGCAGTCGCTTTCTGATATCCTTGCTTTGGTCGAACTGCACCACGGCGCGAATATCTGGCGGCAGAAGTTTCTGCTGGACCGCGAGTTCCTTAACCAAGGCATTTCGAAGCTTTGTAGCATCGGTACCCTGTTTCTGGTTGGCAGTGATGAATATGCCCCGCTGACCGTTATGGCTGACCTTTACACGCTGCTCTGCCGCACCATATTTGACATCGGCGACATCTCCCACGCGCAATAATGTCCCGTCACTTGTGCGCAGTGGCAAGTTGCGGATCTTTTCGAGATCACGAAAGGCCCCACCTGCCTCGACATTGAAACGCCGAGTTCCACTCGTCACTGCACCCGCTGGTACATCAACACCGCCAAGCCGGATTGCATCTGCCACCGAGCTGGCAGGAACCCGCAATATTGCCAAGCGGCCTGCATCGATGGCAACGCTCACTTCAGGTTGTGGTAAACCGAAAATCTCCGATTGCCGGACTTCCTTGTAGCGCCCAAGTGCCTCGCTGATATCGCGCGCATATTTTTCCATTCGGTACCAGCTCGCGGATTCGCTCAATAGCGCGATTTGAACGATCGACGTATTGGTTGTGCGGATTTTCTCGAATGTCAGTCGCTGCAAATCGGACGGCAGTTGGCTGCGGATCGCGGTGACCTCACGCACAGTGTCATTGAAATATTGGTCAGGATCGCCAGTCCAATCAAATTCGGCCCGTATAACGGCATTTCCGTCGCTGCTGGTCGAAGCGACATTTTGAACATCTTCCAGCCCTTGTACCAGTTCCTCGATCGGCTTGGTAATCGTCTGTTCAATTTCAGCAGCATCAGCACCTGGTTGTGAAGCGACAATTGAAACGACTGGCATGGAAAAATGCGGATCGACCGCACGGGGTACTTGCTGAAACGCTGAAAAACCAAGCGCGCAAAGCAACGCAAAAAGTACCAGCGTCAACTGCCACCTACGGATTGCGACCTCGGCTATATGCATGTTCTATCCGGATACTGTGATAGCGCGAACCCGGGACCCGGCGCGCAGTTTTTCCAAGCCCGACGTCACGATCACGTCACCTGGCTTTATGCCCCCTGTCACGATTACGAAACCATCCATTATCCGCTCGATTGCAACATTGCTGGTTTGGACCCGCCCCTGGGCATTGACCACATAGACCAACCCCTCTCCGGTCCTGATGCCAAAAAGCGCGCTTGCGGGAATTTGCAGAGAACCATTCTCCGAAGCTGGCAGCCTGATTGTTGCTGTACCGATCATTCCGGACCGAAGCGTTGCCCTGGGAGCGATTCGAAACTGGACGGTAAACGCTCCCGTTGCTTCGTTGGCACGACCATCGATCTCGGAGATAGTCGCACTGATCGGTGCAATTCCAAGTGACTCGATGTTGATATCAGCAGCCATCCCAACGCGTAGCTTGGAGGCATCGCGATCGATTATCGGCACTCTAAATACAAACCCCTCGTCACTTTCGCCCACAACCAAGGCGGGCATTCCGGCGGCAACCACTTGACCTGGCTGGACGTTACGGGCGAGCACCACTCCACTGGACGGGGCAAAAAGCTGTGCGGTGCCCGAGGCAAATCCTGCCTGGCGCACTCGCGCATCGGCTGCCTTCAAGGCGCTTTCGGCCGTTTCAAATCGCGATTTGGTTACCCATCCATCTGCATAGAGCGAACGAATGCGGTCAAACTCCGACCGAGCGCGATCGCGCTCGGCAGACGCGACGCTCACGTCTGCTCCAACATTTGTCGTGTCAAGCGCGGCAAGCAGCGCTCCGCGCTTGACCAAATCACCTTCTTCAAAACGCACTAATGCAACCTTGCCGGACGACGTAAATCCGAGCGGCGTTTCACGCCGGTACCGCACGGTCCCAACGGCATTGATTGTGCGCTGGAGATTTTCCTGCTGCACTTTCATTACTTGAACAGGATGAACATCGTCCACCCGGGTTGGAATGGAGGGCTTTTCCTCACTGCAGCCAACCACGCAAAGCAGCGGCAGCAACCCGACTAACATTCTGGTCGATATGGGCAAAAACCCCTCCCCTGCATCTCTCTGCTGGCACTGATAGGCCAAGAAAGCCGCAGATGAAACAGCATCCTCATATGCAACTGAAAATTAATTTGCGGTCCCTTCTCCTACGCCAGCGAGCAATGGGGGCATGATCACGCCCCCAT
>JBATDO010000207.1:0-1847 GCA_049663505.1 Sphingorhabdus sp. | reverse complement strand
CCGCTATAGTCCCCTCGTATCCCTATCGCTCCAGCCATCGCAAACCTCCTTCAGCTTGCGACACAGAATCAGAAAACTAGCAAAATGGGAATCCCCTAAATGAGTCAACCTCAAGAAGACTTGGTATAATCGGTCACGCCGATGGACATTGACTTTCGTGTCGCACATCGCATCATGACCGATTGCACCTCGTGCGTTCTGAACTGGTCAGCGAAATCACGTCATGGTCGGATTGAGTGTTGGCTAGCATGTAAAAAGCTGTGCGGTATTTTAAGCTACTCATGGAAACCATCATGCAGATTTGGCCCGAGCCGATTGTGGCTCACGGCACGCCTTGTTCGGTCTCCTTTATCGACCCAGTATCTTCGACGCTGTGCTGGCGCGGGCCGTCAATCTGGCGGACTCAGGAGAAAGGCCCCAGTCCGAAGCATTGGTCAAGCAAATGCTTTCGAGCGATGCGCGAAACTGTCTGTATGCGCGCGCTTGCGGCATTTGCTAGTCTAAGGCCACATTCGCTGCAGGAAAGGCAGCCGATCGGCGAATTGATGCTTGAGTGCGCCTAGCACGTGCAGGAAAATCAATATCACCAGGGCCTTGGTAAGGATTTCGTGGCCTTCATGGCCAAAACCGGACAGTGCATCGCTATCCCCCACAGGCAGGTCGATCATGAACAACCCAAAAAAATCAACAGGCGGCGCTCCTGGTCGAGCGGCGACCATGAGCCAGCCAGTCAAAGGCACCGCAATGATCAGGACGTAGAACAACATGTGCACGGACTTACCGAGCTTCACCTGCCATCGTGCGATTGATTGGGGAAGTGGCGGTGGATTGTGTCCAATACGCCAGAACAGGCGCAGCAATGACAACAGCAATATCGAAATCCCGATTGCCTTGTGCGGGTTCATATATGCAGCCTTTGCGGCCCGAGGCAGGTCCTCGGACATGCTTGCCAAGGCAACGTTTGTGACAATCAATGCTGCAATTGCCCAATGCAAAACGATTGCCGTTTTGCTATATTTCGTGAGCCTCGTGCTGTTCATGCCGTCATCTCCCAAGTCTGGCTGATGACGGCATGAACATGCAAGAGTAGATCAGCTTGCAGGTAATTCCGTCACTTGCGGCACTTTACCTTGAGAAACCTGAATAGCAAATATCTCACGCATCAACTGCAGGGAAAACAAATGTGCATAAATCAGGCCAAGAATGCCGTTTTGCGAGATTTTGCGTAGTGCGTCACCGCGAAGTTCGCGGAGCTTGTTTTCGTCGACCATCTTGAAGCCGCGGTAGATGTAAGGCTTTTCCAGGCCTTCCTGCTGGATCGAAACTTCACCATCCATCAACAGGTCAAGTTTCTGAAGCTCTTCGACAAATGCATGGGTTTGCGCGCCAGCATTTTCGAAATCCTCGCAGAACTTCAATATTGCCTTGGTATTTTCGGTTGGTTCGCCGTTCTCAAACAGGGCGGTTCCTTCCTCGCTTTCGCCCACTGCACCAGAAGTTGGGTCAAAGCAAAGAGAGAGTTCATCGGTGTCGGGACGCAGCTTTGCCAGTAGAAAGGGATAGCGGCGGACATAGGCTGGGACATAGACTTGCTTGGTGAACAATCCTTCCTCATCCATGAAGGTGTTCACACCTTCATTCATCCCCATCATCACCAACGGGACAGGATTGTCCGACGCCGAAAATATGATTGGGTAGAAGCGTGATGCAGGGATGAACTCCTCGATTGTCAACGGAATGGCGTGTTGGCCATCCATGAACTTGGCGTTGGCGAGCATCTGGGTTTTCCAGGTTGCGTGTTCGTTGCTGTTAAGCGGAACGAGGTCTTTGTAAAGAAGCGGCAAAGC
>JBATDO010000206.1:0-6897 GCA_049663505.1 Sphingorhabdus sp. | reverse complement strand
CCCTATAGCTGGGGCGGTCGCAGCGGCGACGCCATCGACTGTTCTGGGTTGGTGCAATTGGTTTTTGGCCTTGTGGGCATCACCGCGCCCAGAGATGCGGACATGCAGCAAGCCGCGCTTGGCGCAGAATTAGGCAACGACGCGCAACTCGAGCGCGGGGACCTGGTGTTTTTTCCAGGTCATGTTGGCATCATGGCTGATGCGGAACATATCATCCATGCCAATGCGAGTTCAATGTCTGTTCAAATCGAACTTCTTACAGAAGCCTCCCGGCGGTTTGAATCGCATCCAGTTTCGATCTTGGCATGCAAGCGGGTCCAGCTATGACCTATTCCGGGTCATACACTATGTGCAAGGCACGTGATTGCAGGCGATCCTTGTCGGTGCGTACCAAGCAATTGTGTCAGGGGGTTTTTACAAGGCGGGATTTGTCGATATGACCCGGACAGTATTCATAGACGGTGCCGCAGGCACGACCGGACTGGAAATTGCGGAACGTTTGGCTGGACGTTCGGAGTTTTCGTTGATCAAACTGGATGATGAGAAACGCAAGGATTTTGAAACCAGACGCCAGGCCCTGAACGACGCCGACTTCGTGATCCTCTGCTTGCCGGACGACGCTGCGATCGAGGCGGTGGAAATGACCAGTTCTGGTTCTACCCGGATTATCGACGCCTCAACCGCGCACCGTGTCGCGCCTGATTGGGTGTATGGCTTTTCCGAATTTCGCAAGGGCCAGCGTGATCGTATTGCATCAGCGCGACTGGTCAGTAATCCGGGTTGCTATCCCACGGGCTTTTTGGCGCTTGTTGCGCCGCTTGTGGCAACAGGCCTGGTGCCTGGGAGTTGGCCCTTATCGGTAAACGCGGTGTCTGGATATTCCGGTGGCGGCAAAGCCTTGATCGAAAGATTTGAAAGCGAAAGCGGTGCAGATATCGGATTTAGGGCTTATGGCTTGGATCTCAATCACAAGCACGTGCCCGAGATGCAGATCCAGGCAGGCATTACGCTTCCACCCATATTCGCTCCTGCCGTGGTTCGCGCATTTCGCGGAATGATTGTAGAAGTGCCGCTCCCACTCTCGGTCATGCCAGGCGACATTCGTCCGGACGACTTACGGGTTGCCTTGGCTGCACATTATGCTGGTTCGCAGGTTGTGCAGGTACACGACCAGGAAGCGCTATCCGAATTGCTCATACTCGACAGGCAGGAACCATCTGATCGGCTGGACCTCCATGTTCTGGGGTCCCCCGACGGCACTCAGGTTCGATTACTGGCGATGCTCGACAATCTCGGCAAGGGTGCAAGTGGTGCTGCAGTTCAGAACCTGAATATCATGGCCGGCCTTGATGAGACAGCAGGGCTTCGATTGTAACGACGCTTTTCTCGTTCGATCTGCCGCCAGCATTGAACAGTCACAGTATTTCAATAAGGAGGGTTATGCCAATCCTTGGGGCTCTGCGTGAATATTTCACAACCATCCTCGGTAATTCCGATACTGTGTTCGAACTGGGCTGACAGGCTACGATCCCGGGTTACAGCCGTCCAGCCATCGTCGAGCACCTTGCCCGCTGCTTTGCCGATGTTGATCATCGGTTCAATCGTGAAGATCATTCCAGGGCGCAGTTCGGGGCCTGTGCCCGGACGGCCGGCATGCACTATTTCGGGGGCATCATGAAATAGCTGGCCCAGGCCATGCCCACAAAAATCCCGCACCACTCCATAACGGTGCTTTTCGGCATGCGTTTGGATCGCATGGCCAATGTCACCTACACGATTGCCCGGTTTTGCCTGCTCAATTCCGAGCATCAGGCATTCATAGGTCACATCGACGAGCCGCTTTGCCTTCACCGCGACATCACCAACGAGGAACATCCGACTGGTGTCGCCGTGCCAGCCGTCGAGCATTGGCGTGACGTCGATATTGACGATATCGCCATCTTTGAGCTTTTTCTCTGATGGAATGCCGTGGCAAATGACATGGTTGATCGAAGTACAGCAACTATGTGTATAGCCTCGATACCCCAATGTCGCTGGCACTCCTCCAGCGCTCAACGTCATCTGTCGTACGATATCGTCGAGTTCTTCGGTCGACACGCCCGGTACTACATGTGGAACCAAGGCATCGAGTATCTCTGCTGCAAGACGTCCTGCTTTGCGCATGCCAGCAAAACCTTCTGCTCCATGCAACTTGATGATACCGTCGCGGGACACTCCCGCCTCAGTGGGCGTAACATTTACATATTGATCCATGAAACGGAATATAGAGATATTTTCCGCGCTTGGCGAGGGGGCCATTTATGTTATGGCCAATCCCATGACAGAATCCCGCATCTACACAGCCGCGCTTGTAATCATCGGCGATGAAATCCTCTCTGGCCGAACGCAAGACAAGAATATCAGCCAGATCGCCCTGTGGCTGAATATCCAGGGCATCCGTTTGAAAGAAGTGCGCGTTGTCGCAGATGATGAGCTCGCCATTGTCGAGGCTGTCAACCTGTTGCGCGTGCGCAACGACTACCTGTTCACCACCGGTGGAATTGGCCCAACACACGATGATATTACCGTGGACGCGATCGCCGCCGCACTGGGAGTCGAGGTCGTCATTCATCCAGAGGCCAGCGCTGTGCTTCACGAATATTATGAAAAGCGTGGCGGCATCAATCCGGGCCGGTTGCGAATGGCCCGCGTGCCAGCGGGTGCAGATCTGATCCCAAACAAGATGTCAGGAGCGCCTGGCATTAGGGTCGGGAATATCTTCATCATGGCTGGCGTTCCGCATATCACTGCGGGCATGCTTGATGCACTCACCGGAACGCTGGAAGGCGGTGCCCCCTTGTTGTCGCGCCAAATAGGATGTTGGGTGGCTGAAAGCGAGGTCGCCGTCTTGCTTGGTGATACAGAAAAAGCCCATGAGGGGTGCCAGATTGGCAGTTATCCATTTTTCCGCGAAGGCAAGGTGGGGGCTAATTTTGTGGTGCGCACTACTGATGCACACAAATTGACCATTTGCGTCGAGGCATTGAAAGAAGGGTTACAGGGTCTGGGTTATAATAGCATTGATGGAGGGATCTAGGCGACATTTGGTCGCTCTGTTCATCTACCGTCAAGATGCGACCGCGATATAGGAACATAATGCGCAAACTCTCCCATGCTCTCGTCATAGCAGCGCTGCTGCTTTCTACCTCTGTCCATGCACAAGAGGTAACCCCTGTTGCTGCAAGTGCTGCAAAGCCGATCAAGCAGCCTTGGCTCTATGAGGGTAGCGACGTCCCTGTCGACACGAGCTGGACCTTTGGAGAGTTACCCAACGGGCTGCGTTACGCGGTCAAGAAAAACGATGTACCAGCCGGCCAGGTTTCTATTCGCGTTCGCATCGATGCGGGCGCACTGCATGAAAATGATGACGAACAAGGATTTGCACATCTAATCGAACATTTGGCATTTCGCGGTTCCACGTTCGTACCCGATGGCGAGGCCAAGCGAATCTGGCAACGATTTGGCGTCACCTTCGGTAGTGACAGCAATGCGCAGACGACGCCGACCCAGACTGTCTACAAGCTCGATTTACCAAATGCGACACCAGAAAAGCTCGACGAATCTCTCAAGATAATTTCGGGAATGATCCGGAATCCCCGGATTTCAGACGAAGCATTGAATGCTGAGCGGGCGATTGTCCTTGCCGAGTTGCGTGAAAATAGTGGCGCCCAATTGGTATATAGCGATGCCTTGCGCCAACATGCATTTCAAGGGCAACGCCTTGCCCAGCGGTCAACAATCGGCACGCCTGCAACATTGCAAGCATCTGATGCCAAGCGATTGAATGCATTTCATGAGCGGTGGTATCGGCCCGAAAATGCCGTCGTCGTGATGGCAGGCGATATCGATCCCGCCCAGCTTGCCACGCTCGTGGCGAAGTATTTCAGTGATTGGAAAGGTTCGGGCCCCCGCGCACAAGAACCGGCATTTGGCGACCCCAAGATTGATGGAATTCCCACCAAGGTTGTGGTTGAACCAACTTTACCGACGACGATTAGCATTGGCTACTTGCGTCCTTGGCGCAAGGTCGACGACACGATCGCCTACAATGAACAGCTGCTTGTCGACGCACTCGCGCTGCAGATCATCAACCGTCGGTTAGAAGTCCAGGCACGCGGCGGCGGCAACTACCTTTTTGCCGAAGTAGCTCAAGAGGACATATCCCGAACCGCAGACGCAACATTGGTTTCAGTGACCCCGGTGGGAGATAGATGGGAAGCGGCAACGAAGGACGTACGTTCCCTCATCGCCGATGCAACCCAAAATGCGCCTTCGCAGGCAGATATTGATCGCGAAAAAACATTGTTTGCCAATGCTTTGAGGACAATGCTTGATAGCTATCCATTTGAGGCAGCAGCAAAGCAGGCCGATGATATCGTAAACGCAGTTGATATCCGCGAAACAGTGGCGGCGCCCAAGACAGTGGTCGAAGTGTACGATGCAATGAAGAGCAAGTTCACTCCAGAACGACTGCTTGCATCCACACAAGCGTTGTTCAAGGCGGATGCCGTCCGCCTCATTCTCTCATCACCACAGCCGGTGATCGATGCAGAAAAGCGAACCGTTGCAGCGCTGGATGCACCTGTCTCGGCAAATCGATCGGCAAGGTTGTCCGAGAATACGCTTGGCTTCGATGCGCTTCCCAAGCTTGGTGCCCAGGGCAAGGTCGTATCGGAGCAGACGCTGTCGCGGCTGGAAATGACCCGGCTTGAACTGTCCAATGGTGTTCGCGTCCTTCTTTATCCCAATAAAGCCGAAAGCGGTCAGATCCGAGTGCTTGCCCGCTTTGGCAAAGGGTATCAGGGTGCCGTTCCCGAGCAGGGTAACTTGTTATGGGCGGGCCCGTTGGTGATCCCTGACAATGGTATCGGCAAACTAAAGCGCACAGCTATCGATCAGATGATCAACGGTCGTCGCATCGAGTTGAAATTTTCAGTTGATGATGATGCATTTGAATTTGGTGCAAACACACGGCCGGACGACCTGGCCGATCAGTTGACCCTGATTGCGACAAAGCTTGAGCATCCTGGCTGGGACGCAGCGCCGGTTGAGCGCGCAAAGGCACTCGCCAAGTCGGGCTATGACAGCTTTGAAATGTCCGCCACGTCGGTACTCCAACGTGACCTCGAATATCTGCTGCGTGGAAAGGACCCACGTTGGAAGTCAGCTGCGCCTGCTGATATTGCGAAGATAGATGCCGCCAAGTTCAAGAGTTACTGGGCCCCGCTGATGGCGCAGGGTCCTGTTGAAGTCATGCTGTTCGGTGACTTCGACAAGCCCAGTGCGATTGCAGCGTTGGAGAAGAGCTTTGGTGCCATGAAGGCGCGTCCGGGCTCGACGCCAAGCGCAGCGTCGCAGGTTATCAATTTTCCTGCTGCAGCCGACGTGCCGGTGCAACTGACGCACAAGGGACCGGCGGACCAGGCTGCAGCAGTCATGGCTTGGCCAACCGGCGGCGGGCTGGACGGGATAACAGAAGGGCGACAGCTCGAGATACTGGCAGCGATATTTCGTGACCGGCTATTTGAGAAATTTCGTGCAGAGCAGGCGGCGAGCTATAGTCCCGACATGGCTGCAAGCTGGCCCAAGAACTATAATAATGGTGGTTACTTGATGGCCTATACGCAAGTGAAGCCGGGTGATGTCGATCGCTTCTTTGCCTTTGCAGATGAAGTGGCTGCTGACCTGGCAAATAATCCGGTTAGTGCAGATGAACTTAACCGTGCCGTTGAACCCATGAAACAGGCAGTAGAGCGTGCGGCATCTGGAAATACTTTTTGGATGAACCAATTGAAGGGTGCCACTTACGAGCCTGCGAAATTTGCGGCACTTGGACGCCTTTACAGCGACTATAGTGCGGTTACACCTCAGCGGCTGCAAGAACTCGCAAAGCGCTATTTCATCAAGTCCAAGGCATGGAAGCTTGTGGTTTCACCGGCGCCGATCACGAATGCTCCAGTTGCGGTGCGTTGATCAGTTGGTCGGAAAACGCTCAAACGCAGTAAGTGTATGAGCATCTGCCATCCAGCTGATACGTTCCGCTGTCTGGATGTGAGCGGTGGCTGGAAACATAGATGGATCATCGAGCGTCACTGACTGGATTTCGACTATGCCGGGTAAATACTCGGAATTGCGATAAAACAATCCAGTGCCGCAATTGCCGCAAAACGAACGTATCGTCTGGCCCGAGGAATTGATTGTCTTTGCCTCACCCTCAATGACGTTCAATTCCCCTTCGGCAAACGCGGCCCACGCAACCATCGGCGCTCCAGCGCTTTTGCGGCAATCTTCGCAGTGACATAATGCCACATGCTGCGGTGAGCCGCTTACTTCATACCTGACTGCGCCGCACTGACATCCACCTTGGTGTACCATCATTCGCCTCCTTTTTGAATGGAGGCGAATTCTAACATAGATTTAGAACGTTCAAAGAACATATTTGGAGAGGTCTGCGTCCTTCGCAATTCCGGCCAACTGCTTTTGTACATAGGCGGCATCGATACAGAGCGTCTCGCCTTTTCTGTCTTCGGCCTCGAAGCTGATGTCTTCGAGCAACTTCTCCATCACCGTTTGCAAACGTCGCGCGCCGATATTTTCAACGGTCGAATTCACGTCGACAGCGATCCGGGCGATCGCGTCAATGGCGTCGTCGGTGAATTCGAGCGTGACCTCTTCAGTTGCCATCAGTGCCGTGTACTGCATTGGCAGGTTGGCGCGCGTTTCGGAAAGAATGCGAACGAAGTCCTTGTGTTCCAGTGCGCGAAGTTCAACTCGAATCGGCAGGCGGCCCTGCAATTCGGGAAGCATGTCACTCGGTTTCGACACGTGGAATGCACCTGAAGCGATGAACAATATATG
>JBATDO010000205.1:0-2978 GCA_049663505.1 Sphingorhabdus sp. | reverse complement strand
GGCCCAATGGAAGACCTCGTAAGCCAGTTCCTGAACCTTGATCTGCCGCAGGTCGACGCAGACGTTCACCCCTATTTTCGTGACTTGCTCGATCATATCCGTCGCGTGATATACCGCGTCGCTGGACTGCGCGATACATTGACCTCAGCGATTGACACCAGCGGCCTTCTCGAGCAGCAGCGGCAAGGCGCAATCACCCGACAACTGGCGGCCTGGGCGGCCATTCTGGCCGTGCCTACGGCTATCGCCGGGATCTACGGGATGAATTTCGATGTCATGCCCGAGTTACGGTGGAAATACGGCTATTATGCAATCGTCGCACTGATGGGGACGATTTGCATCGGGTTATATATTCGCTTCAAGCGGGCTGGGTGGCTTTGAAAGTGACAAGGCGCATCACCTCTAGATAGCTTCCAGTAATTGTCATGGATGAATGGAAACCGCGCTTCGCGAGCATCGCATGGGCAAGAGGAAGGTGATAGCACGGAACGCCCATGAAAAGGTGATGCTCGCTGTGGAAATTGACCCAATAAGGCGCGACCGTCGCACGCTCCAGGCAATTTGCATAGGTCGTGCGCGCATGGGAGAAGGGATCATTGCTGCCTGTCGTGGTGCAAGCATGTTCTGCGATATTGCGGATCCGCAAGAATAGCTGGAACGTCGTGGCCAGTGCAATGATCCAATACAAGTAGGGGCCCCATCCCCAAAAAAGCAACGAAAGGGCAAGCAGGATCGCCTGAACACCGAGAAATCGTGCAACGGTCTTGGCAACGGTGATACCGGCAGCATCGGGGGGAGGGGCCAGGCCATTGCTGCTTTGCGGCTGCTTGTTGAATGGCGTCCCGGCAAGTGCGCTGCGCTTGTCGATTTGCGTTGGCGTGCCTGCCAGCATCGCGCGAACGCCTTTGGCGGCCATTCGGAACTGCGCTTTGCGCTGCTTGTAGAAGGTCTGACCGGTCAGGTCTCGAAATAGCTTTCGCCACAGGCTCGCGCGGCTCGTTGGAAAGGGTGCAGAAAGTCCAAGATCGGGATCCTCTGCCTGCTGGGTGTAGCGGTGATGGGTCAAGTGATAGGAGCGGTAGCTTTGCAGGTCGCTGCCGACCGCGGCACCGCTCGGCCATTCACCAAGCCAGTTGTTGAGCTTGCGGTTGCGGTGGAGCAGTCCATGCGCTGCGTCATGCATCAATATCGCCAGCCCCAGTTGGCGCCCGCCAATGATCGAAATCACGAACGGGGCCGTGGCGAGACCGAGTAACCAATGGAAGTCCCATGCGGCTGCCCCTGCGGTGGCTACCAAAGCGATCACAAGCCATCCGTGGGCGATCAGCCATATACCGCGCCAGCGCGATACCGAGGTGATCAACGTCCAGTCATCGGCTGCAAAGATATCACGTGGGTTGGCTGCTTTTACCGCAGGCATGTTCAAAACCTCTCCAATGCCTCTCAGTATAGCGCCATTCGACCGTTGATCCAAATGCGTTACGTAATCGTGCTGCTGACAAATGCGGACATCTGTTTTTGAGCTGCCCGCGATTCGGTGAAGGAAAAGAGCGGCCAGTCATGGATCATGCCAGCCTCCTCGCAATATTCGATCGAGGGGTTTGTGACCTTGAGCGCTCGCGCATCGCAAACCAATATGTCGTCGCCACCGCCAAAGGCGAGAATCGGAGGTAGCCCAGTCCAGTCGGCATATATTGGGCTGACACGCGGATCAGTGGCCGGCAGACCATCTGCGTAAAGGGCTCCCGCCTCCGAGATACCTGCAAGTGTCAATATGGCATCTCTCGGTTCGATGGCCTTCTGGTCAGGATGTGACGGTTCGGTGTTGAGCCACGGGCAGATGAGCAGTAGCGCGGCTGGCAGGGCAAGCCAATGTGCGCGTGCCGCGAGCACCGTTGCAGCAGCAAGACCTCCACCCGCGCTGTCACCACCCATCACGAAGGGGGCACCGCCGCGCTCGTCGAGATAATGTTGGTAATATTTCAAGGCCCAGGAGGTTGTGTGTTCGGCATTGAACTCAGGTGCGAGCGGGTATAGCGGCGCGGTGATTGCCCAGCCATAAACTTGGGCCATGCGCGCGAGAAAAGCCCAATGAGCAGGGGTCGCCGGATAGACATAACCGCCGCCATGCCAGTACAGCACATGTGCAGAAGGCTCCCGGTCATTGGGCGCCAGGTACCATATCGACTGGCCGTCGAATTGCGATTGCTTCACTGTAAGATCCCGGCGCATTTTGGCGGTCGGTTCTGCCTGTCTGGCTGCACGCACTCTTGCCAGGTTTTTCTGAAACAATGCTCCGCCGGAATACATGCGGCGATAATAGCCAGTTGTACGCAGCAAGAGGCCGACAATACGTGCTGTTAGACTTGGCATTTTTTCTCTCCCTGTTCTGTGACAGGGCTAGTGGATCGACGGTGCGCAATCAAGTCAACCCGAGGTGCCACGAATCCAGCCAACTTCAGGCGCGTTCATATCCACCGCTTCTCCCAGTTCGAAGATGTTGCGGTAACCATAGCCATGAAGATTTATAAAAGTCTGGATGTTCAGCGCCAGCTCGATACGCTTTGTAGCAACAGGACGCACATTGTTGATGAAGTTGTTGTTACAGTAGATCAGGATAGCACGATCTTGATTTGCACCGATCAGTCGAGCGAGCGCTTGCGCTGTAAAGTCGGGGAGCGGCAGATTGACGGCGCCCATTATGTGCCCCTCGGCAAAGGCCTCGGCTGAGCGCGCATCGAGAACCAGAGTACCGGGCAGGGTTGCCTTGTGCTGGAACTCGGCAAGCGGGATCAAACGATCGCGGCGAATGGGTGCGACTTCTTTCACCATTTCGGAATAGCCATCATAATTGATCAGCGGACTGCCGGGCATGCCCTGGGACAGTGCAGGCGAGCTCACCACAAGCAACCCAGCCAATAAACAGAATATACGCATGGGCATTCTCCCTTGGATCAGGAGAATGCCCATGCGTGAAT
>JBATDO010000204.1:0-7919 GCA_049663505.1 Sphingorhabdus sp. | reverse complement strand
CGGTGATGCCGGCTGCCCGCTTGATGCAAAGGGCAATGTCCAGGCCGAGTGCAGCCAGGAGGCAGCACTGCAATCAGTGCGGGCTGCCACCTTGCGAAGCCGCAAGTCAGCGCTCAGTGCCGCGGTCGAACAGCGCAGGCGCGATCTTGGCGAGGCGCAGGCAACGATAACTTCGCTCAGGTCAAGCCTCGAGCTTGCACAGAACCAGGTCAAGATGCTGGAACCGCTCGCGGCCAAGTCGATCATTCCCCAGACAGAGTTGATGGATGCCCAGCGCGAGGCAACCGAGATCCAGGGACGTCTTGCTGCAGCCCAGCAGGCAGCGTCGCGTGCAGCCGCTGCGATCAGCGAAGCGCAGGCGCAAGCCTCCGAGGCCGGGTTCCAGTTCCGCCAGGAAGCGCTCAACGAGCGCAGTCAACTTGTCGCCAAGATGGCGGTGAACTCGGAATCGATGCGCGGCGCCACCGGACGCCAGCAACGCAGCGAGATACGTTCGCCTGTGAACGGGATCGTGAATGACGTGCAGGTGACCACGGTCGGTGGATTTGTGCAGGCCGGGCAGAAGATCATGCAGGTCGTGCCGATCGGGGACAAGCTCCTGGTCGAAGCCCGGGTCACGCCCAGGGACATCGCGTTCATCAAGGTCAACGACCGGGCGAACGTGAAGGTGACCGCTTATGATTTTGCAGTCTACGGCGGACTTAACGGGCGCGTTGTCCAGATATCACCCGACAGCATCTATGACGAGGCAGCCAAGGAAGCCTATTTCAGCGTCGTGATCCAGACCGATCGCGCCTTCTTGCAGAGCGGCGACCGGCGCTTGCCGATCAGCCCGGGCATGATTTGCGATGTCGAGATCATCACGGGCAAGAAGAGCATATTGGCCTATTTACTGAAGCCATTGCTGAGAGCGCGGTCGGAAGCCCTGAGCGAAAGATGATATCGCAAAAGGGCTTGAGGGCGCTCGGCCACGAAAGGCGCATATTCGCGATTCTGGGGTTCGGGTGTCCAGTGCCAGGGGCGCGGAGGCGCTGGTCAGGCGGCCCGGTCGCGCGAGGGCATTTGTTCCGATCGTAACGGCGATATCTGGACCAGCGGCAAGGCGAGGGGCATCTGCACGCCAACGCCGTGCTTTACTGCCCAGGTCGCTGCCTGGGTGCGGTTGCCCACGTCGAGTTTGCGCAGGATCGCCTTTACATGGACCTTGACGGTTGCCTCGCAGATGTCGAACTGGCGCGCGATCACCTTGTTGGCCATGCCGGCCATGATGCTTTCGAGAATATCGATTTCGCGTGCTGAGAGCCCGACTGTTGCGGCACTTGCCTTCCAGTCGCCGTTATACGAGTCCTGCATGCAGCTCTTGAGGTTATTTGCGAGCTGAGACGGGAAGACTTTCTCGCCGAGTGCCACGAGCCTGATAGATTCGATCAGGGGTTCGCAGGAAATTTCCTTGATGATCACGCCGTCGACGCCGATCTGGAAAGCCAGTGCGACATTGTCGAAGGCATAATGGCCGGTAAGAAGGACGAGGCGCGCATCTGCCTTTAACGGGGCGAGCGCACGGCACGCTTCTATGCCGTCGTTATTGTCGTTGTTGTCGACCACAATGACGTGCGTGGCCTGGTCATGCGTGAAGTCGTCCATGTTCCTCACCAGCGTCGCCAGGTCGGCGACCGAGTTTCGGATATGAAAATCTTCACTTGAAAAGATCTTGCGCAGACCTTCCCTTGCAATCTCGTTTTTTCCCAACAGGGAAATCTGGATACTCTGCATCACAATCCGCCCCTCTGCTCAACCCAGCATAAGGCGACCCAATTATTTATGCTTAACAGGCGTTGATTGGAGCATTGCACCCCTGATCACCCCTGATTTTAGTTCCAACCATATTTTCCTGACAGTCTCGTTACGGCCTCCACCAACCCGGACTGACAGCAATCGATATATCAGCATTTAAGGGTCATTCCACGCGAATTGCGCCGATACCCACAAAGAGGTATCGGATGAAACCAGGCCGATTGATGGCTCAGGACCCTGCGGAACAGCGTGTATTTCGGTAAAATCTCGTAAATCCAATGCCTTGTGAAAAGGCACGGTAGATCCGGATCGGTCCTGCCTGGTAGCTGGAATTTTCGCCGTTTTTGGGCTTTGCTCTATATTGTTGTGAAATATGGTTAATGTTCGGAGTTAAAAATCGGTTTTCCTACATCCAAAGTATCAGCCCGATTCGTTTTTGGCAGTCGTGATTCGCATTTCGCGCTATACTAATGTCGAGCTTGTGGAAGGTTGTGGCCACCCCTTTTTGCCTTGGTGATCCGATGAAAAACGCGTGCACGGGAATGCCGTGCCGTTGGCTGTGCATGTTCGCTGTGCCCTTACAGAAATAACTAGCAGAGGCATCGGCAAATATTGGGCTGTTTGGGAGGATGCCCAGATGCCCGATGTTTTTGCACCCAGCCAGTTGGCACAATGGCAGGTTGATATTCGGGGCGAACCGGCACGAGGAATTGACGGACCGTCCTGAAGAAGGGGAGGCGGCAGTTCGTCATGCTGGCTGGGGGGTGGCCATATGACCGGTCCCACGAGACCATTTGCCCAACTGCCGCCTGGGTCCCCGCGCCCGCCGGACTTTTTTGCTGCCGTTCAATATTACACGATGCCCAGGTTCCGGATTTCCGCAACCCGAACAGCGTTTATTTTCAAAAATGAGAATGAGGAATTGAAGTTGATTGTCGAGGCGACAGCGTGCTCTTGGCAAATTGTCAGCTGGGGAGCAGTCAGTTGCCGAGCAGACACGCTGCCACCTCTTTTGTTGCCAGGGTACATAGGAAAGAATCACTGGCACTCACCTAGATGCGCGAGCGACCAAGTTCCGCAAACGGGGAGAGCGGACCGGTGCAGGATCGATGCTTGGTCTGCGCCCTTTTGGGCGCAACCAGGTCGTATCGTGCGCAGTCTATGCTCCCTGGGTATTTTGCCATGCGGATTTGCATGCGTCGTGCATCTTGGAGCCATGAGGCAAATAATTTGGCAGGGCTTTTCTTGGCAGAATTTCAGGTAACCTGCATCAAAAGCGACATGGCAAACGAAGACAGGCGTATCGCCTGCCTTGGAGGGCGCGGCTGGATCAAGACCGCCGACATGGTGATCCTCGAAATTCAACTGGGTTTGCATGATTACTGGACATTGGCTGACGGTGTCAAAACAGCAGTGGTGGTGGCTCGCCATCCTCGCTCGATGTGCAAATATTTGCAAACGCAAGGCGATGAATTTCCATCAAACCGGCTGCTGGACCTGATTGATTGTCTCTAGTGAGCCCGGCGTGGCGTTGACACGCCGTATCGGCAATTGCGCGCCCGGTGCGGGTTGCACCTGTCTCTCGGCCCCGACCTCACAGCCCTTCTGCGTTTGCACGTCCAGGCTGTTGAGGGTTTGGAATATGCCGCGCCAGGGGCTCGAGTTCGCGCCAACCAAGCTGGACGAGATGCTCATTTCTTTCATGCATTTTCGCGGATCATGCGCATTGATTTACAGAAAGTTACATTATATGGACCGCCACTGCGACCCTGCCTAACGTGCCAAGATAATTGGCCGATCAAACCACTTGTGCTTGCGGGGAAGTTTTCATCATGGCGGTGTCAAAGGCAGAATCCTGCAATAGAGTGCATGGCGCCTGCGCGATCAGTGCTTCCAGGCCTGGAATTTTCCAAGCCGTTCTACCTGGCACCTGCAAATGAAATCGGGTGACCGCAAGCACTGGCTCGATATGTTGACCGAGCGACAGATGGACGTGCTCATCCGCGTGGCGCAGTTCAAGTCATCAAAGCAGATCGCCCGCGAACTGGAAATATCCCACCATACCGTTGACCAGCGCATTCGCGTCATTATCGCCAAACTGGGGGTTGCGTCGCGGGCCGATGCCGCCCGGGCATATCTTGAATATCACAATGGCCGGCCGGTCGATGACAGGCCTTTATGCGAAGATCTGGTATATCAACCTCCAGAGCTGGCCGAAGCTGGAAATGGGTTGCATGGTGATTTGTCGTCTCGCGAACTAGACCCGGCAGGAGATGGATCAAGAGTGCCGGTACAATGGACCGAGGAAGAAAATCCTGCCGGGCTCCCTACTGCAACAGCCGGGCGGTCGTGGGTGTCGGTTCTTTGGGGCGCTGACCGGCAGAATAATCTGAGCGCGTCGGGGCGTGGTTTTCTCATCCTGGTGATGATGTTGCTATCGCTCATGGTGATGGGAGCATTGGTTGGCTTGGCCGAGGGATTGTCGCGACTGTTTTGATCGCGGCCGTTCAATTGCACCGTCAGGCTGACAGGGACGTGGATATCTGGTTGGGAGTGAAAAGAAGTTCGATGCATGATCCTTTAAGGAAAGCACACGCGACGGCGCCCCAGAACAATCCGGGCAACCTGCCAACAAAGCGGTCACGCTTGACGCTTGTTCGCAAGGCGGCAGCTATGGCGGGCACCAAGGTGGGCGTGTGGCCCACAGCTTACAAGTTCAAGCACCACCCCTGCTTGGCCTCGGCGCCAACCTGACGCACATCCTTGTCCATATTGACGAGGTACCGGGCGCCGGTTGGTGCCGAGTGTCGCGCTTGTGCCGTGGCCGGTTGGATCACGGCAGGTACAATAGGCTGCCGCGCGTCGGGACCTGCTGGCCTGCCGGTTTCTTTGTGTGGGTGCTGCAAATTGAACCCGATTACTGCAAATCGACGATCCGCTATTGCGCGATTGCCAACCCTGCATCTCTTGCGGGCATCCGAGCTCACTGCCTTTCGTCAATACGCCAATCATTCTTGGTCCGAGTGGTAAGCTCGGCGCCATCCAGGCAGATCTCCTCAAGCGTGGGAAAGTTCGCAGCGTTAACCAAATATGTCCAGCGGCATGGTCGTGCGCGGGCTGTCTTAATTGCGCGCTTCATCATTGCAGCCGGATCGGTTGCGTTTGTGCATGTGCAATCCTCAACCTTTCTCCAGCGCGACCGTATGAAAGCTCGATAGATATGTCCTACGAACCCAAGTCGCCTCAAATGCCGATGCCGGCAGAAAAGCCCATTGTGGCGAGCGCTGCTGCTTTGCCGGCGGTTGCCGTGTCTGAAGGGCGGCAAGGCGACGAGGCGGAGACGGGCACCAAGAACGATGACCGGCGATCACTGACCCGCCACACGACTGTCATGCGTGCTGCTCGCCTGACGAGCACTATTCACCGCGTTGAGGGCCTCGGAATGGTCCGAAATCTCTCCGAAGGCGGAATGATGATCGATGCCTACCAGTCATTTGGTGTGGGCGAACATATCGTTATTTCCCTGCTCGATGGTGACCGCGTCGAGGGCGAGGTGATGTGGAAAAACGGCACCACGATCGGCGTGCAGTTTGCAAGCTGGATCGGGATCGACCACATGCTTGCAAGACCCAGGGTGCAGCAGGACGGCGTGCGGGTACGTGCACCGAGGCTGACCCTCAATCGCAAGGGCTCCATTCGCATCGGCGGTTTCATGAGCGACATGGAAATTTGCGACATTTCGCAGCGCGGTGCCAAGATCAAATTTGCAAGCGACCTCGAAATCGACAGCCGTGTGCAGATTTCACACGGGCATCTTCGGCCGGTAAGCGGCAGTGTCAAATGGCAGGCTGGAAGCCTTGTGGGTATCGAGTTTCACCGGACATTGTCGGTTGAAGAACTCGCAAAGTGGGTCCCCGACATGTCGGACGTGGCCGAGGCCATCAAGGGTCAGGACCCAGAGGCCCTGTAGGCTGCGGCCAGCATGTCAACGCCGTTCGAGCTTGAGCATATCGGCCCTGTTCAAATTGCCACGCCTGTTGGGCAAATGTTGTACATCGAAGCGAGCCTTCATCAGCCCAGAGACCCCTGTTCCCTGTCGGTGCGGAACTTGGGGCGCCAGACATCTATGAGATGTGCGGTAGGCTGGAAGGGAAGTAACGCAGTGCAATTGATGACCATGACGGACTGCTTTGCCACACGAGGCGCTTCTCTCCCACCCTTGGACCAGTACTAGCCATGCGAGCCTTTGTCCCGGGCTTACCGGGCGCGGTCCGGCAAATCCTCGCGCGCCCGCCTCCCGAGCGCGAACGATAGCAACGAGGCGGAGTGCCGCAGCGTTCTGCCTGAAGACAAACTCGTATCTGCCAATTGACAGGACCGACCTCATGGTTTTGGGCCCGATGCATGACGCTCATCCGCCGCATGCCATATACCGCCTCGTCGACGAGAGAAGTTGCCTTGATGCCGTTCTGGTCATGCATTCGAACCGGCTCGGGCCATCATTGGGGCCGTGCTGTTTCGGGGGCTTGGGTGACGCGGCGCAAATGAGCGACTTTGCAATCCGGCAAGCGCGAAGCATGACGTACCGCGCAGCGCTGTCGGGATTGCCCTTCGGGGGAGGGTGCATCGTGATACGGCGCCCACCTGCCATGTTTGACCGGGCGGCGCTGTTTCGTGCGCTCGGTGATGGCGTTGAAAAGCGGGAAGGCAAGTTTGTGGCCTGGCAGGGCAGGGGCACCGACATGCTCGACATGAAGGACATGGCGTGCACGACCAGTCATGTCGCAGGTATCGTGCCCTGCATCGGCACCATCGGCGCAAATACGGCGCCTTTTTTGGCAAAAGGGGTCTTCAACGCCATGAAGGCGGCGCTCACTCACCGCTTTGGAGTTGGTTTCGACCAAGTGTCAGTGGCAGTAGTGGGGTTAGGCAAAGCTGGATTTGCGCTCTGCAGGCTGCTCCACCAGGAGGGGGCAAGCCTGATCGTGAAGGACGAGGACGAGAGCCGGATGTATCTTGCCGAGCGTTGCTTTGGAGCCCGATCACTCAGGCGCGAAAATATCCTGACAGCAGACGTCGACATCCTGGCACCCTGCAGCTCCCAAATTCAGATCAGCAAGAAGCATGTGCCCTGGATCAAGGCCCGGATAATATGCGGTGCATCAGACGATCAATTGGTCACAAGCGACGTTGCAAGGCTTCTTGCAGCGCGCGAGATACTTTATGTCCCCGATTTCGCAGCCAATAGCGGGGGCATGATCAATGCCGCTGCTGAATATCTGAACTGGACACAAGCGCAGGCCGATGCGCTGATCGATGCACTAGGGTCTCGGGTCGCCGACATCATTCATTCGGCCCGGCATGAAGATCTCTCCCCGTTAGAAGCAGCAAGAGAGATGGCGGGCCACATGATGACTTCGAACAGCTTGGCGAATGCGAACCAGGCCGCAGGGAATGGCAGCCGGGACGTTGAAGGATTGTCCGGTCACGAAGCATTGCATCAAGCAGCGACCGGATAGACACCAGAAATGGTGAGGAGGCTAAGCTTTGCGCTTGTTCGCCGTTTTACGGCATCCATCTCGCAATGGGGCGCTGGTTATCAGAACAACAACAAGTTCGCGACTTTAGGATGTCGTAAAGGCTTCGGGGCTATTCTTTATGAGGCATCCCAATTCGGTGAATCAGGAGATGCGAAAGGAAGCGGAAATGCAGCTCAAGAAAAAAGCATTCTTCAGCGAAGAGGATGCATCAAAACTGGATACCGCACCGGTACCGGTAGTCGAGAAATCTGCCCGTGCACTTGCGGCGTTGTCGGAAGCGCAGACGTACTTTGCTCCGGTTGATTCTCCCGCATTGGCTTTGCAACAACAATTGGTGAAGCGCATGGCGAACGGCGAGGACGGCTCGGTTTTGCGCAAGGCCGAGTATATTCTGGCTGCACCTGACAAGTTCTCAGTGCCAGTAAGTATTTCGATCATCCTGGGTGCCAGCTGCATCCTGTGGGGATCCATCATCGGGGCGATGGTTGCGATATTCTAAGGCTTCGCTTCTTGGTCGTCCTCGGTGCCTCCAATTGTCGAAAACCTGTCCCGCAGCAATAAAAGACCTCGCCGAGCAGGGCACGG
>JBATDO010000203.1:0-1770 GCA_049663505.1 Sphingorhabdus sp. | reverse complement strand
GCTTTACCGAGAGGTCGACAATCGCATAAATACGCTGTTTTCTTGTTAGGCTGTTCCGTAATTCTCCCGGCTGACGAAGTGGAAGGTGCATCAACGGAGCAAATAATTCGGGCTGTAATTGAAAGGCGGGGTGAACCTCTCGAACCCTATTGTCCATTGTTGAACCTGACGCTTCGGCCTGACGATCAGGCAGCCCGGAAAATGGCAGAATAGCCTCTGTTGCTTCAACCGCAGAAAACATGTCCCCATAAAAAATGGGGTCTGCGTTTTCGCTTTTTTGTAAGATCCGAGCTGCTTCACGGCTGCTTGTGACGCCCATTTTGGTACGAGCGCTGCGCAGTCTTTCTGTGATGGTGTTAGAACTCACGCCCAATTCGCGAGCGCAGGTCTTGACGTCAAAGCCTTTAAGCAGAAGGCGTAAAGCCTCCTTCTCTCGCCCGGTCAATTTCTCCAGTCTCATGTCCACAGTTGCCCCCGGATATGAAAACCAGATAGCCGATGCACCGGACGATTCACATACCTAATTGCATCAACGCCATTGGGAAAATGACCTTTGGCAGATGCGTTTGGGGCAACATACGTAAATTTCTCGCAACAATTCAGAGCGAAAATGGTCGGGAAAAGAGGATTCGAACCTCCGGCCCCTGCCTCCCGAAGGCAGTGCTCTACCAGGCTGAGCTATTTCCCGATCGTGGCGCAAGCCCGCAAATGTTGGGCCTGTAGGCGGGGCCTATAATAAGCCATTTTTTGTGTTTCAAGCCAAATTTTGCTCTTGGCGACCGGTTGCCAGAATCAGATGACAGCCTTAGCGTCAAGGCATGAAAAGCCAGCCACATTATGAAGAGCAATATCTGGATTTGATGCAGCGCATCTGGACCGAAGGTGCTGTGCAGCGTGATCGAACGGGGGTCGGGACCAAGGCGCTTTTCGGAGCGACGATGCGTTTTTCACTCGCAAATGATTCTGTTCCATTGCTGACCACCAAGCGCGTGTTCTGGAAAACAGCAGCGCGTGAGATGCTTTGGTTTTTAACCGGTCAAACAAATATCAGGCCACTACTGGAGCAAAATGTAAAGATCTGGACCGATTGGCCGCTCGATCGTTACAGGCGCGAAACGGGCGAAGATATCGCCCAGAAAGATTTTGAAGCCCGTATTGTCGAGGATGAGAATTTTGCACGGCGCTGGGGTGATCTCGGTCCGGTTTACGGTGCGCAATGGGTGAATTGGCCACTTTATCTCCCCGCGGGCAACGGAATGTATCGAAGATCAGACAAGGGAATTGATCAGGTCAGTCTTCTGGTTGAGGGATTGCAGAAGAATCCAGGATCGCGCAGACATATTATCGAGGGCTGGAATGTCGCTGAACTTGACCAAATGGCCTTGCCGCCTTGTCATAAGACTTATCAGTTTCACGTCGCAGACGGAGCCTTGAGTTGCGTACTGTTTCAACGGTCTTGTGATCTCGGACTGGGGTTTGCCTTCAATGCATTTTCGGCGGCATTGCTGACCCGCATGTTGGCGGCAGTATGCGGCTACGTTCCGGGCGAGTTGGTGTGGCAAGCAGGCGATGTCCACCTGTATCTAAATCACGCAGAACTGGTGGAAACTCAGTTGGCACGCACTCCATCTGGAGATCCGAAGTTGAAGTTGAAGCGTGTCCCGAACAGCATATTTGAATTCTCGATCGACGATTTCGAGGTGCTGGAATATTCTCCTCAGCCCCATATTCCGGCGCCTGTCGCAGTGTAATCGGCACTTAGGTCAGCGA
>JBATDO010000202.1:0-1834 GCA_049663505.1 Sphingorhabdus sp. | reverse complement strand
AACTAGAACATGTCAAGCACATAGAGGACCGCAGATTTACGTCGTTTAGGCTCTCAGGAACTTGAATCTAATTTACCAAAATCACACAAATCATTTTCAATTGGAAAGTTACCACTAGCAAACTTCTGCCTTATCTTGTTGAAACCATGAAGATTATAAGCAGCGACCCGTCGCGTAGGGTGTGCCATGTCAATGCGCTTCAAACTGCAGATTCGAACCAGGCAATTTCGTCCAATCTGATCGGCGTGTATCACTAGCTTTTCTGCGGAATAATGCGCCGTCGTGGCATTTGAAAGACGATCAAAACTGACCCATTCAGTCAATAAAAATGGCACAGCGTTCTGCGTTTGTTCCGCTTTGGGGACCAAATAGCCATCATCAATCACCGATCTTGTATTCGTTCGATCACTCCCAAAAACTGCTATCTTTTTTGCAGCATCGAGGGGCGCATTTTCGATGGCACTTAGCGCTTCTATCAATGAGTAGCAGCTTAGATGTTTGCGAGCGCTAGAGGCATGACAAAGGCTCGGTAGTGGACACTACCGAGCCTGTCGGAAACGGCCATTTGAGTTTGGCGGCGCTATTTAGAGCGCCGCTTCTTGGGTCCATCGCTGGCAGCTTCCTTGGCCTTGGCGAGAAAATCTACCTGCTCGGCGATGATCTCGCAACCATAGCGATCGGTGCCATTCTGGTCGGTCCATTTGGTATAATGAATACGACCTGTTACCATTACCATTGCGCCCTTGGTGACATGCTCTGCAACGCTTTTGCCGACACCGTTGAAGCAGGTAATCCGGTGCCATTCGGTCTCGGACTGGCGGTTGCCTTCGCCGTCTTTGAAGCTGCGCGACGTGGCCAGTGACATATTGGTGATGGAAACGCCTGCTTGGGTGTTGCGAACTTCTGGCGTGTTACCAACGAAGCCTACGAGGGTGACTATGTTCTTCATGATGTTTGTCCTTTCGAAGCTGTTCAAACCGTCCAAGGGAACATCCCTTTGACTGAGCCCCGATAGGACCGGGCATGGGCAGGACTGCACCGAGCGCAGCGAGGGAAACCCCGCTCAAAGGAGTGGTGCGGGCAGCGGAGCGAAGCGCAGCAACACGGTCCGCATGAGTGCGGGTTGCAGCCCTGTCCGTGGTCGGTCAGGGGCATGGTTCAGTTTATAAAAGGGGATGTTCCTTTGAACGGCGACAGCTTTGATGCTGCCACAAAATTGGAGAACGCTGCTCGCCATTCAGTTTGCTTGATAACACGCTGTGTGCGTTAGTCTGCACCGATGCAGGGCCTTTCGAGATCAATAAATCATATCCGGATGGGCTATCGCGGGTAGCTCGAAGGTGGCCATTACACAGAGTTTTGTGAATGGGCTTTGCGTCTTGTCAGGTGTGGGCCATCCCGAGGCAAGCCAGATCGACGCCGCGCAAAATGATTATGTGTTCCAACGGTATCGGGTTAATTGCTTGAGCGTTGGAACATCGCGAAGCATTTCAGGTGAAGGCACTAATTTCACGCGACCACCTGCGGCTAAAAACGCTAACATTGCTGCCGTTCAAGAAGATTGGGCGAACGACCAGAACTACCCTTCACTCAGCTTTCTAATAATATGGCTTCCGCACCGGCATCTAAGCTTCGAGGCGTATCGGCTGAACTTACAACTAAAAAAAGATCGGGTTGGCTATCTTCCCAACTCTGCCTAGATGGCGTTGGGCCTCTACTGGTCAGGCGCGACCGCGTTCTCCACCGTCCTGCTGCACTCCAACAAGATTCAGAGCCAATCTAAAGTCAGCCCGGTTCGTCACCAAGTCGGCCAAGCTAAACCTATCCAAGTGTG
>JBATDO010000201.1:0-7627 GCA_049663505.1 Sphingorhabdus sp. | reverse complement strand
TGGGAAGTTCCCTCGGTGATCATGCCATCACGAACCAGCCACGCATCGTCGGCACCCCTCGCAATTGCCTCGTTTTTCATTAACGAGGCATAGAGCAACTGGGTGGTTTTGATATCGACCCTCCCCCAGCGCAAATCCGGCAATGTTACTACGCTGATTCCGGTTGTTGCGTTTGGGTTGGCAACAAGTGGTCGACTTTGCGTAAACGCGAGTACGGTTGGAGTTATTTCTACACTTGGAAATACGAAATCGCGGTCGGCAGGGGCACCGCGCGTGACCTGCCAATATATCATTCCCTCCACGATCCCATTCCGCATCACGAGTTCACGGCAAATTTCCAGCCACTGCGCGTCTCGTGGTGCGCCGACGATACCAATTTCGGCGAGCGAATTTTCAAGGCGATTTGCATGTCCCTTGAAATCAACGAGCTTGCCACCCAGCACAGACACGACTTCATAAACGGAATCGGAAAACAAAAAACCGCGATCGAAGACGGAAACCTTGCCTTCGCTTTCATTTATATATTGGCCATTGAGGTATATCGTACGCATATTTGAAGCCTTGCCTATGATGCAGCGGCGGTCAACCCCCTTGCCCTTCACATCCGCGCCGCCTATCGCGCCGGTTCATGTCACAACCTCCAATCTTTGCTTATGAACAACTTGCGCTGCAGCAAGGTGGTGGATGGCTGTTCCAAGGAATTGACTTGTTCATCGGTGCGCGCGATCGCCTCGCCCTCATCGGTCGCAACGGTGCTGGCAAGACAACCTTGATGAAGTTGGTGGCCGGAACAGTCGAAGCAGACAAGGGAACGCGAACTGTCGTCCCCGGGACCAACATCGTCATGCTCGAACAAGACCCGGATTTTGGACCATTTCACACGCTGCTCGATTATGCGATTCACGGAGAACGTGGCCCAGCGGTCCATGAAGTCTGCGCCATAGCGGACCAACTGGGTATTGACCTAAACCGAGACGCGGCGACCGCTTCGGGAGGCGAACGGCGACGCGCTGCAATTTGTCGAGCGCTTGCGAGCGAACCGGATCTTCTGTTGCTGGATGAACCAACAAATCATCTGGATCTTGCAGCCATTGAATGGCTCGAAGAATGGCTGATGCGCTACAGAGGGGCTTTCATGGTTATCAGCCACGATAGAACGTTTCTGACCAGACTGACCAAGCAGACATTCTGGCTCGACCGAGGCTTGCTGCGCCGGAGTGAAATAGGCTTTGGCGGCTATGACGCTTGGACCGAACGAGTATATGCTGAAGATGCGCGAAATGCAGACCGGATGGACGCAAAGCTGAAAATCGAGGCGCACTGGCTTGAACGCGGTGTGACCGCACGGCGCAAACGCAACCAGGGAAGACTCGCAAAACTCTGGGAAATGCGGGCGGCACGCGCAGCGATGATGGGTCCTCAGGGAACAGCAAAACTTGCTGCAGCCAGTGACGACAGCAAGACCAAGACCGTAATTAATGCCGAGAATGTCCAGAAGAGTTTTGGAGACCGTGTGATCATCAGGGATTTCACGTTACGTATACAGCGCGGCGACCGGATTGGCATCGTCGGTGCAAACGGAACGGGAAAAACCACGCTTATTCGATTACTGACAGGCGAAATCCAGCCTGATAGCGGGAAAATCAGTCTTGCAAAAACGCTGACAGGTATTGTCATTGACCAGCAGCGCAAGTTGTTGTCGCCTGAAAAAAAAGTGCGTGATGTACTTGCAGATGGCAGTGACTGGATCATGGTCAGGGGTGTAAAAAAGCACGTTCAGGGCTATTTAAAGGAGTTCCTGTTTGATCCTTCTTTGATCGAGGCGCGAATTGGTACATTATCGGGAGGTGAGCAGTCTCGGATATTGCTCGCCCGGGAGTTTGCCCGGGAAGCCAATCTGCTCGTTCTCGATGAGCCAACCAACGATCTCGATCTTGAAACACTTGATCTCCTCCAGGAGGTCATTGCTGACTATGACGGCACCGTACTGATCGTCAGTCACGACCGCGATTTCCTAGACCGCACGGTGAACTTGACCCTAGGGCTAGATGGTTCGGGCAAAGTTGATATTATTGCGGGAGGCTATGCCGATTGGGAAGCAAAACGCGATCGAAGAGACCGTGTTGAGGCACCAAGGAAAACGAGCAACGCTCAGCCTTCAGGAAGACTCGTTGAACCGGCACGCAAACGGCTGGTGAAGTTATCCTACAAGGACCAACGCGACTTTGAACTACTTCCAAAGCGAATTGACGAAATCGACACCGAGATGGCAGCAGCCGAAATTGAAATGGCAGACGCATCATTATACGCCAAAAACCCAGATCGGTTCGCGGCATTGATGGCAAAGACAGATCAATTACGAGCAGAAAAAGAAGCGGCCGAGGAGCGCTGGTTCGAACTTGCGATGCAGGTCGAGGAAATGGGTTCCTGACCTCCGATATGGGGGCGAGCAATTGCGAGCATCGAGCGGCTGGCACGTCAAATAAATTTATCCCCAATCCAATACTGTGTGCAATATATCACTTGAGCAAAACCCGATTGAATGCACGCGACAGTTGAAACGATTTTTGCAACATTGCTTGCTATTTTGGTGATTTTCAAGATTATGTAGAACCTATCTGGTTTTGGGAGAACCAAATTGCAAAGCCGTATCCGCGACGTGCGCAGGGCCATGGGCCTCACTCTGGCCGATGTAGCAGCGCGCTGCATACCGCCCACCACGGCGCAAACGATCGGTCGACTCGAAACCGGCACCCGAGTGTTGTCCCTCATTTGGATAAACCGAATTGCAGGTGCACTCGGTCTAGAATCGAATGACCTTGTACAATTGCCAGTGCAGCAGGATTTACCCTTACTCGCGATCATGCGCGAAGATGGAGTATTTTCGCCTTCCAGAGAAGAGCGAATGGTCGCCCCCAATATCAGCCAGACGATTGTTGGAATGCGTATCGCGTCGGGAAATGGTGAATATCGGCGGGGCGACGAAATATGGCTTGATCGGTTGGAGCCCCCGCAGTTCGCCGCGGCACTGAACCTAGATGTGCTCGTTCCACGCCCGAAGGGGCGTTTCATATTCGGGCGATTGCTAGGCCGCGACAAGGGGATGTTGCACATCTTGCCGCTCGAAGCAGGCGCCCGCCAGCAAGTGCTTGCAGACCCTGCATGGATTGCCAAAGTGGTTCGCCTTGTAAGGACGTTCTGAAATGGCCTCCCCGCTGAATATCATGACCCTGTCCACGCTCTTTCCTGCTTCAAGCCGACCGAATTTCGGGATATTTGTCGAGCGCCAGACTTCGGCATTGGCAAAACTTGCCGGGTTCGACGCAACGGTCATCAATCCGCTGGGGGTGGCGCCATGGCCACTCAGCCGATTACGTGCGTATGACGACATGCGTCTGTTGCCCGCCCACGAGAGATGGAACGGCCTGGAGACTTATCGTCCACGGTTCACTGCATATCCGAAATTTGGCGGCCGATTGAACCCAAAAATGATATTCCAGACGGTCTTGCCGCTGGCAATAAAGCTTCACAACGAACGCCCCTTTGACCTGATTGATGCCGAGTTCTTTTACCCAGATGGCCCTGCCGCCATGCTGTTATCCGATGCACTCGGCATCCCCTTCACCATAAAGGCCCGCGGTGCCGACATCCACCATTGGGGACGTATTGCTGGCTGTGCAGAGCAACTTTTGCATGCGGCAGATAAAGCAGCCGGACTGCTCGCTGTATCCGGGGCGCTCAAAGCCGACATGGCTGCCCTCGGAATTGAGGAAGGCAAGATCATGGTGCACTATACAGGGCTCGATCAAGCCCGTTTTTCGCCCCGTGATCGGTCAGCAGAAAAAGCGAAGCTCGGTATTGATGGCCCGATCATTCTTTGTATTGGCGCGCTTATTCCTCGCAAAAATCAGCATTTGCTGCTCCATGCACTACCGCTCCTGCCGAGAGCGACGCTGATACTTGCCGGACAGGGTTCAAGCGAACAGCAATACAGGCAGCTTGCCAAAACATTAGGGGTTGAAGAACGCGTTCGTTTCCACGGCAACGTGCCCCATGACGATCTTCCTGGATTGCTCGCGGCGGCTGATGTGATGGCTTTGGTTTCGGAAAGCGAGGGCCTTGCCAACGCTTGGGTCGAAGCGCTGGCATGCGGCACCCCGATCATTGCGAGCGACGTGGGAGGCATTCGAGAACTGATAACATCGCCTCATGCAGGACACATCGTGGATCGCGAGCCACATGCCATAGCAAAAGCAATTCATGACATGCTTGTTAGGGCTCCAGATCCCGCTGATGTTTCAGCCAGCGTGGGCACATTTTCATGGGATGAGAATGCCCGTCAGCTGGCCGCACATTTTCGCAGAATTACCAACCATTAAGGTTGAGCGCCAAAGCTTTCTCCTACGCGCTCAGCCTTGGCAGAAACACCATCGGATTCGCTTGGCACGAAGCTGTGTGTTCCGACCTTAAGCCAGATGAGGATTGGTGCGGCCTGATAAATTGACGAATAGGTCCCAACGATGATGCCAAAGGCCATCGCTGCACTGAACCCGAAAATGACATCGGGCCCAAACAGCACCAAAACGACCAGCGGAAGCGAGATGGAAATGCTGGTCATGACAGTACGTGACAAGGTTTCGTTGACCGAAAGATCAAGCAAAGCTGCCATTTCCATCTTGCGATATTTCATCAGATTTTCACGGATACGATCGTAAACGACGACGGTATCATTCAGTGAGTAGCCAATTATCGTCAGCAGCGCCGCGATGATGTTCAGGTCAAATTCCCAGCCTGTCAGCGAGAACAAGCCGAATGTCAGCGTCACGTCGTGGATCAGTGACCAGATAGCGCCAACGCCAAATTGCCATTCAAAGCGCACCCAAATATACACCGAAACACCTGCCATTGCGGCAAGCAACGCCAATATTCCCTTGCTGAACAGCTCTTCTGAGACCTTGCCCGAGACTGAGTCGACACCATCGATCCGTACATCTGGATAATCGGCCTTCAATTTCCCGGTGATCTTCTGCGCCATGGTATTGGCTAACTCAGGTTTCTTGTCCGCTCCGTCAGGAAGCTTCATCCGGATAGACACCTGATTTTCCTTGCCAAACCGCTGGATAGTCGGATCGCCATATCCCAGACTGCCCACTTTCTCGCGCAATTCGGCAACTGGAGCTTCCGCGCTCTGCGTGAAGGTTGCACGGATCATCTGGCCGCCGATGAAATCGACACCAAAGTTCAAACCCTTGGTAGCGATCAGGCCTGCCGAAGCGAGCATCAGTATAATGCTTACCGCAAAGGCCCATTTGCGCCATTTGAGGAAGTGGATATTGGTGTCATCAGGAACGAGTTTGAGCAGTTTCATGTCAATTTCCTCAAATCGTCAGTTCATGCGGACGTGTGCGCTTGACCCAGCGCGAAACCCACATGCGGGTTATGGTAACGGCGGTGAAGACAGATGTAACGATGCCGATCATAAGTACCACGGCAAAGCCGCGGATCGGACCCGACCCAAAAATGAACAACAGGACAGCCGCAATCACATTGGTACTGTTCGCGTCGAAAATTGCGCGGCTGGCTTCCTTGTAACCGAACTCTATCGCCTGAACGACACGACGCCCGCGCTTCAATTCTTCACGGATACGTTCGTTGATCAAAACGTTGGCATCAACTGCCGCACCAATGGTCAAAACAAAGCCCGCAATCCCTGGCAACGTCAGCGTTGCATTTGCCATCGCCATTACGCCAAGGATCATCCCCACATTGATGACAAGTGCTATGTTGGCATACATGCCAAATCGACCATAGCACAGGAACATCAGTACAAGGATTGCCGTCGTTCCGATAACAGCAGCAAGAACACCGCGGCGGATCGAATCGGCACCGAGATCAGGACCGACTGAGCGCTCCTCAACAATTTTCAAATCGACTGGCAACGCACCTGAACGCAAGGCTATCGCCAACTGGTTGGCACTCTCCACCGTAAAGCTTCCGGAAATCTGGGAAATGCCTCCGAAAATGGGTTCCTTGATTTGCGGCGCTGAAATCACCTGACCATCGAGAATGATGGCAAAGAGCTTATTGGTGTTTTGTTGCGTCATCCGCGCAAATTTCTGCCCGCCTTCACCATCGAACTGGATCGTAACAGCCGGTTCGTTGGTCTGCGGATCAAAGGTTGGATCGGCCTTGACCAGTTTGTCGCCAGCAATGCCGCCGAGGCGACGCACTGCGATGTTGGGTAACCCAGAAGGGTTTGACGGATAGGGTAATACCTGGCTGCCTACACGGGCCTTGCCCTGGGCAGTTTGATCGGGATCAGCCTGCTCGTCGACCAGCTTGAATTCCAGCTTTGCCGTTTTACCGATCAAGTCTTTCAATGCCTCTGGATCATCTAGACCCGGTACTTGAACAACGATCCGGTTTTCACCCTGACGGATAATCGTAGGCTCCAATGTACCCAGAGCGTTTATTCGGCGGTCAATGACATCCTTGGCGGTGTCCATTGCTTGGTTGAGGGCCGTTTCATTTCCCGAACCGGCCGGTGTGAGTATGATCCGATTGCCGTCGTTTACGCCGATATTCCAGTCACGCCCACCCGTGGTGTTGCTGATTACCGACAACAGAGCTTCGCGCGCGGCATCGACTTGCGAAGAGTCGGTAACGACGAAGCTCAGTTGTCCATTGCTGCGTGAAACATCCCCAATTGCGATGCGAGGTTCTGCACGCCGCATGGCTGATCGAACGCTATCTTCAAGCGACTCCAGCCTGGTCTGAGCCAGTTGCGATGTGTCGGCTTCAAGCAGGATATGACTCCCACCAGCCAAATCGAGGCCCAGATTAATCGTTGGCGTAGGCAAATATTGCGCAACTTGCGACCGTATATGGCTCGGCAAAACGCTGGGAATGGCAAACAAAACGCCGGTAAGGATGATGATGTTCAGCATCCATACGCGCCAACGGGGAAAATCAAGCATAAGTTGAATCCGAACGAACTAGAAAATGCGGGTTTGGAAAATGAGATTTGGGGTCGATGCTGCGACCATACAACCCTGATAATTAATCATTGGCTGCTTTGGTTCCACGCGATTGTACGTTCGTCAAAGTCGCTTTTACAGCTTTTACACGGACGCCAGTAGCAATTTCGACCTCAACATAATCATCGGCAACCTTGGTCACTTTGCCCATTAAGCCGCCGCCTGTAACGACTTCATCGTTTTTCTGAACAGCATTGATTTTTGCTTCATGTTCCTTCGCGCGCTTTTGCTGCGGTCGAATGAGAAAGAGGTAAAATACAACGAAAATCAGCAATAACGGAAAAATCTGTACGAACATGGCCGAAGCCCCGCTCCCACCGGCTGGGCCAGCTGCTAAAAGAATAAGCGAATCCATCTACAATCCCCGCAAAATATTTTTGAAACGCCGCACAATTGCAGCATGTTTAAACAATCGGGCGCGATTATCACTTGAGGGTGATTGACGCAACTTCAAAGCATGGCATCACAGCTTGCAATCCAGAACGATGCCCCATATAGGCGCCTTTCCGGTCGGGACGTAGCGCAGCCTGGTAGCGCATCACACTGGGGGTGTGGGGGTCGCAGGTTCGAATCCTGTCGTCCCGACCAAT
>JBATDO010000200.1:0-10873 GCA_049663505.1 Sphingorhabdus sp. | reverse complement strand
CGCCGCATGCGCTCTGCTGATTCCGGCATCACCGAATTGCAGCAGCATGTCGATACACTTATCGTTATTCCTAACCAGAACCTGTTCCTCGTTGCCAATCCAAACACGACCTTCAAGGAAGCATTCCTGCTTGCTGACGAGGTTTTGCAGCAGGGCGTTCGCGGGATCACTGACTTGATGGTCATGCCTGGCCTAATCAATCTCGATTTTGCCGACGTGCGTTCTGTAATGCATGAAATGGGTAAGGCGATGATGGGTACTGGCGAAGCCGAGGGCGATGGCCGTGCGCTTGAAGCCGCTGAACGCGCTATTGCAAACCCGCTCCTTGACGGCGTTTCGATGCAGGGTGCCAAGGGCGTCATCGTTTCCATCACTGGTGGCGAAGACATGCGCCTGATGGAAGTCGACGAAGCTGCAAACCACATCCGCGAGCTGGTCGATCCTGATGCAAACATTATCTGGGGTTCCGCTTTCAACGAGAATTTAAACGGCAAGATCCGCGTTTCGGTTGTAGCGACCGGGATAGACAGTGATGCATCGGCGGTGGCTTCGAACGCTGCATCTCGGTCGTTTGCATTCAATCGTGCACCAGAACCTGCAGTTGAAGTTGCCACTGCTGCGAGCAGTTCGCTGTTTCCTAGCTCGGCGGAGCCGGCATTTCCGGAAGAAGTTGCGGACGAACCATCTGCAGATAATAGCTTGGAACTCGGCAGTGAGCACGTGGTCGATGCTGCAAACGTCGCTGATCAAGAGGCGCCATCTTTGTCGCCACAGGAGGATCGTGCCGAACCAGTTGGTGGCGAGAACGATCTTTTGGAACTGGGCGATTCGCTTGTTGCAACAGAGCAAGACGACATAAGCCAAGCCGTGGATGTCACGCCCGCTCCGGAGCGTCCCGCACCGCGGATTTCGACCGGCGGGACGTTGTTCGAGCGCATGTCAAACTTGTCACGTGGATTGACGAAAGCAGATGATGACGGTGAAACCGACAAGGACAATGGCACCCCTGGTGGTTTGAACATCCCGCGCTTTCTTGATCGTCAGAGCAACAACTGATCTAGCGAGCAGCGAGGAAATCGATTCGTCCTTTTTGTGGAACTGCCTGACCAAGGTTGAGCGCATGACGCTTTGCAATGCCTTGGTTGTCGCACCATTAGGATGGTTATGAATGTGATGTTATTACGTGGTGTTTGCGCTGTGTCGCTTATGACGCTGCCTGCGCCTATTCTTGCGCAGGCTGTAGATGAAAGCGCGCTGGATGCGCTTGACAATAAGGGCGTTGAGGTAGTCGTGCCCCAGCGCGAACCGGCCGGAGCTGTGGAACTACGTGCAGCAATAAGGCGTATCGCCCAAAATCCAAACGATGCAGATGCATTGGCCGATGCTGGAAATGCATCGCTTGCCCTTGGTGATGCAAATGCTGCGCTCAATTTCTTTACACGGGCCAATGTAATCAGGCCCAAAAATGGCAGGATCGTATCTGGGTTGGCCACAGCGACCGTCCGGACAGAAAACCCGTTTGAAGCACTGCGCCTTTTTGACGACGCGGTTCGCCTTGGTGTGAGTGAACGATCGATTGCGGCCGACCGGGCCCTTGCCTTTGATCTATTGGGTAATTTTGGGCGGGCGCAGCAGGATTACAATCTGGCACGCACAGCAGCGACATCAGATGATCTGCTTATTCGACAAGCCATTTCGTTGTCATTAGCTGGCCAGAAGGAGGAAGCCGACGGCATGTTGGTTCCTCTGTTGCAGAGAAATAGCGTGCCTGCTTGGCGCGCTCGGGCATTTATGCTTGCTGCGCGTGGCGATTTTCGAGAGTCAACGAAGGTCACCCAGGGGTTCATGGAAACAGCATCTGCACAGCGGATGGAGCGCTATTTGCGGTTGATGCCTAACCTCACAAGTGCGCAGCAAGCCGCCGCTATTCATCTTGGCCACTTTCCCGCAAGCCATAATGTGGGACGCGACAGTGATCAGGTACGCCGGGTTGCGGGCAATATAGTGCCGGTCGACCTGCCGAAAAGTGAATCCCGTCTGATTCCGACCGGTGCTCCTCTCGGTCCCAAAACGGGCACGGGAAAGCTGTCTCGGGAGGATAAGAAGTCGCTGCGCGAGCGTGAGCAACGGACCAAAAAGCAAGCAGCCATCAAGGTGGCAACAGCCAATATTCCCGACGCCATCAGGCTGCCCAAGACGGATAATTCGCGATTGGGAACGCAAACTGCGCGTGCCAAGATAGAAGAGTCTAACAATTCCGCTGTTTTGGTCACCAAGGTCACCGAATTGCCCGCTCCAGAAGTGGCTCGACCGCTCGTCAATGTTGCTCCCCCTGTCTCCGCGGAGTCCGCAATGGGCCCGTCTCGATCACAGGTTGCGCAACCTGTAGGTGCCAAGCCAGTGTGGGCACCTGGCGCAAGCGGTAGCTTGCCCGGACCAGCTCCTTTACCCAACCTGGCAAACCCGTCGACACCATCATTGGCTGGTAACGTAATACCCGCTTCGGCAGAATCGCAGCTGGATCGGCCCGACGCGCAATCCATCGCTGCGGCAACCACAGCGACGCTCCAGGGACCTGGCTCCAATGGAGATCCCATTTCCACCGCAGGCGTGCAGTCGATTTCGCGAGGCGAGGCGGTCGCGGTGCCGGTAATTCCAGTCCCTGTTGCTTCGGTTGCCCATTCCTTTGACCTGGCAGCGATAGTCGGTGCGATCGAGATCCCTGAAAGTGAGCAGAGGCCATCTGCAATCCCTGTTGATCTGAAGAAGCTGAAAGCATTACCACCCAAGCCGACGTCAAATGAGGCCTCGGGTAAGAGTGTCAAGTCAGATGCAAAAGCTGGAAAGCCTGCATTGCCATCCTATCCACCACGCCAGTGGGTGCAGGTCGCAACGGGTGCTGAAAGCGCATTGGACTTTGATTTCAAACGTTTGACAAAGAAAAACCCCGAGCTGTTCAAGGGCAGGAGTGGGTGGACTTCTGCATGGGGCAAGACTGCCCGTTTGCTGGTTGGGCCTTTTGCCGATCCGAAGGAAGCCAAGAAATGGGAGGCAGATTTCCGCAAGGCAGGCGGGAATGGGTTTGTCTGGAAAAGCGAAGAGGGCACGGTCGTCACCAAATTGAAAGTCAAATAGTCACTGGCGATTGTTATCGCATGCGGGCATAGGCTGACCATGACCCCGCTGAAGCCATATGCTTGCCATCCCAATGCTAGTCGCGGACGTTTGCACACCGACTTCGATGGCGACCTGCGGGGGCCGCGTGACATTTTTCAGCGTGACCGCGACCGGATCATACACTCAATTTCATTCCGTCGGCTTCGTCACAAGACTCAGGTTTTTGTTGCCCCTGATGGCGACCACTACCGTGTTCGCCTCACGCATAGCCTTGAAGTCGCGCAAATCGGGCGGACCATAGCGCGTGCATTGGGCCTCAATGAAGACCTGACCGAGGCACTGTGTCTTGCACATGATATAGGCCACCCGCCCTTTGGCCACGCGGGGGAGGATGCCCTTGAGGATGCCCTTAAACCCTTCGGGGGTTTTGATCACAACGCCCAGACCTTGCGGACTTTGACAGTACTTGAGTCGCCTTATCCTCGCTGGAATGGCTTGAATCTGAGCTGGGAGCTGCTGGAAGGGCTGGCAAAGCACAATGGGCCTGTCGCCAATCCCAACTGGGCGCTCGAAGCTGTAAACGATGACCGTGACTTGAAGCTGGATCAATGGCCTTCACTCGAGGCACAAATCGCTGCGGTGGCCGACGATATCGCCTATGACAACCATGATATCGATGATGGGATCAGGGCTGGGCTCCTTACACGCGAGCAACTGCTTGAAATGCCATTTGTAGCCAGGCGATGGGAGGGAATTTTGGCACGCTATCCCGATGTCGCGCCTGGAAGATTGTTACCCGAATTAATCCGCGAACAGATTGGAGCCATGGTTAACGACGTGATTGATGCTACCCGTGTCCGGATAGCGCAAAGCGGTGTCGATCATGTTGATGCAGTACGCGGGATCGGTCGACAATTGGGTGGCTTTTCGGAAGGGATGAAGGAGCGCGAACGCGTCTTAAAGACATTTATGTATGCCAATTTGTACCATCATCCCATGCAGCAAGATGCGGCCGACACGGCGCGTTTGATCGTGAGTGAATTGTTCAAGGCCTATCAGCAAGATAGCGAGCTGCTTCCTGAGGAATGGCAACTTGGCTTGCCGAGTGAAGAGCCTGGGCGCAGCCGCCATATCGCAGATTTCCTTGCTGGCATGACTGATCGCTATGCACAGAATTGCTATCGCCAGATTATCGGGACCAGGCAGTGACTGGGAACGTCATTTTGGCAGGTGGTTCCGGTCTGGTTGGTCGTCAGGTTGTAAATGCCTGGCATGGCAATGGCAGCTTGGAAATGCTGCATCTCCTATTGCGCAGGCCGCTCGCGGTGGGTGGTGGTTTGACGACGCACCATGTTGCATCACCAGAAGACTGGCCGAACATCATTGCAGGGCTGGGTGGACATGTTGCCATCTGCTGCCTGGGCACAACCATGAAGCAGGCCGGATCAAAAGCGGCGTTCATCGAGGTGGACCTTGAGCTCGTCGTGAGATTCGCAACTGCTTCGAAACGTGCCGGTGCCAGGCATTTCATTGTCATTTCATCAGTAGGGGCAGATGCGACGTCCTCCAATTTCTACCTTTCGGTAAAGGGGAGGGTCGAGGATGAATTAAGGGCACTTGGATTCGATCGGCTGGACATAATGCGACCCGGACTGCTGCGCGGGGAACGAAAAGGTAAAAAGCGAAGCACAGAGGCAATTGGTATATGGCTCAGTCCTGTCATGGATCTTTTGATGCAGGGTTCGCTTCAACGGTATCGTTCAATTGACAGTGCCGTTGTCGCCCATGCGGTGATAAATCTTTCAATGCAAAGCGGTGCTGGAATTTTTATCCACGAAAATGAATCGATAACCGCGCTCGCCGGTTGACTCTGTCGAGCCGTCAAGCCAATGCGGTTGCGTCGCTGACGTAGCGGGAGAGCATCCCTATGGGGATCGCCGAAGGAGCAACCGCCCCGGAATCTCTCAGGCAAATGGACCGCAATCGTCTTTTGCGACACTCTGGAAAGCGCACCCCTCATGGGTGCCACCGAAGGTGTAAGTGCCCAATCGGCACGAAAGCTCTCAGGTACCGTGACAGAGGGGGCAGCACAAATGCGTCAGTCGGGCGCGTGGTGCTGTGACTCTTGAATGGACAAGCTGATGAGCGAAGATGAAATTGATGTACCGGAAATCCCGACCGAAGAGTTGCCTTTGGACGAATGGCATCGCGCAAATGGCGCACGAATGGTCGAGTTCGCAGGCTACCACATGCCTATTCAGTATGAAGGCATCATGGCTGAGCATTCCTGGACACGTGAGAATGCCGGATTGTTTGACGTCAGCCACATGGGGCAATTGATGCTGTCGGGTGACGGTGTTGCCGAGGCCTTGGAGGCACTGGTCCCGGGAGATGTATCGGCACTTAAAGAAGGCAAGATGCGGTATTCATTGTTACTTGACGATGACGGCGGCATTCTTGATGACTTGATGATCACCGCTACCCCAATGGGGCTTTACCTCGTGGTTAATGGCGCGACGAAATGGGACGACATCGGTTTTTTGCGAGATCGGTTACCTGACGACATTACGATCAACCATATGGATGATCGCGCCCTTCTTGCACTTCAAGGACCCAAGGCCGTTGATGCGCTCGCACGCATGGTCCCCGGCGTAGACAAGTTGTATTTCATGGAGGCTGACACGTTCCTGTGGGGTCTTGAGCCCCTTTGGATCAGCCGTTCTGGTTATACTGGTGAGGATGGATTCGAAATCTCTTTACCGTCTGAACATGCGTCGGACTTTGTGCAAAGTCTGTGTGCACATCCAGAAGTCAAGCCAATAGGGCTCGGGGCACGGGATTCGCTTCGGCTTGAGGCTGACTTGCCTCTTTATGGTCATGATATTGATGCATCGATTGATCCTGTTGAAGCCACTTTAGGTTTTGCGATTTCCAAACGACGTCGACAAGAAGGCGGGTTTAATGGAGCTCAACGGGTTTTGGAGGCCTTGGTCTCTGGACCGTCCAGAAAGCGCGTCAGTTTTTCAGTTGAAGGTCGGATGCCAGTGCGAGAAGGCGCGCCGATCTTTGCGGGCGGGCTTAACATTGGCGTCATTACGTCAGGAGGTTTTGCGCCCACGGTTGGCGCGCCGATTGCGATGGGATACGTCCAATCGAGTCACAGTGCTGTTGGTACCGCACTGGAAGCCGAAGTGCGTGGCAAGCGCGTGTCGATTACTGTCGCAAAGACACCATTTGTTCCCCACCATTATCATCGAAGAGGAGCCATTAGATGACCCGCTATTTTACCGACGAACATGAATGGATCGAGGTTGAGGGCAATATTGCCACTGTCGGGATCACTGATTATGCCCAAAGCCAGCTGGGGGATATAGTTTTTGCAGAGGTACCCGCAGTTGGAGCGCATCTGAAGAAGGGCGGGGATGCTGCCGTGGTTGAATCGGTAAAGGCCGCGTCCGATGTGTATGCGCCGGTTTCAGGAACTGTCACCCAAGGCAACGACACCCTGGGTACCGATCCCTCGCTTGTCAACAGTGACCCAGAAGGCGCAGGCTGGTTCTTCAAATTGACCCTCGACGATAAAATCGAGCTCGATGGGCTCATGAACGAAGCGGCTTACAAGGCGTTTGTCGAAGGCCTCTAAACCTATGATCCTTCCGCGAACGGAAGGGGAGAAATTACATGCGATATCTTCCGCTCACCCCCCAAGATCGGCACGCTATGCTGGGCGTTATCGGCGCACGCAACATCGACGAGCTCTTTGTTGATGTGCCGGTCGAGGCACGGCTCGACGGGCCAATCTCAGGCCTGCCCGGCTATGCCAGTGAATTGTCTGTTGAGAGGCATTTTTCTTCGCTGGCGCGGCAGAACATGGCTGCATCTCACCATCCATTTTTCCTGGGTTGTGGAGCGTATAAGCACCATGTCCCTGCGTCGGTCGACCACTTGATCCAGCGTGGGGAATTCCTGACAGCCTACACGCCCTATCAGCCCGAGATAGCGCAGGGTACGCTGCAAATGCTTTTCGAGTTTCAGACGCAGGTCGCTCGATTGCTCGGATGTGATGTTGCCAATGCATCCATGTATGATGGATCGACGGCGTGCTGGGAAGCAATCAGCATGGCTGGGCGTGTGACCAAGCGTTCAAAGGCGCTTCTTTCCTCAGGATTGCATCCGCATTACGTCAGTGTTGCCGAGACAATGGCAAAGTTTACGGGCGACAAGCTTGAGACTGCCGCCCCTGAATTGTCGCACGATACCGATAGTGCGCGCTTGCTGGCCATGATCGACCATGACACAAGTTGCGTTGTCGTCCAATATCCGGATATTCTTGGGCGCATTGAGGACATGTCGGCCATTGCTGCAAAGGCACATGAGCATGGAGCCCTGCTTGTCGCGGTTGTAACCGAACCAGTTGCATTGGGTGCGATCAGGGCCCCGGGCGAAATGGGCGCTGATATCGTGGTGGGCGAGGGCCAGTCAATCGGCGTTGGCCTGCAATTTGGCGGACCCTATGTTGGGCTGTTCGCGTGCAAGGAAAAATTCGTCCGTCAAATGCCAGGGCGACTTTGCGGTGAAACTGTTGATGCACAAGGCAAGCGTGGATTTGTGCTGACATTGTCGACTCGAGAGCAGCATATACGCCGCGAAAAGGCGACTTCAAATATCTGTACGAATTCAGGACTTTGTGCTTTAGCTTTCAGTATTCATATGACCTTGTTGGGTGAAAAGGGTCTGCGCGAACTTGCCATGCTCAATCATTCACAGGCAATCCAGGCTGCTGATCGCCTGACCCAAATTCCGGGTGTTGAACTGATCAACAAGAGTTTCTTCAACGAGTTCACATTACGCTTGCCAAAGGAAGCAAGACCAGTCGTGCGCGAGCTCGCAGCAAGGCAGATTTTGGGCGGCGTGTCACTTGGACGATTATATCCCGGCAATACCGACCTTCAAAACGGCTTGGTAATTGCGGTGACCGAGGTTGTAACAACGCAAGACATTGAAACGTTGGCGACCGTTTTGCAGGAGTTGCTGGCATGAGCACGATCAATCAATCAGGCTGGCGCCCGCAACTTGGGGAAGCCACTGACGCCAAGCCGCCAACATTTACTGGCAACCGAGCGCTAATGCTTGAAGAAGCGCTAATCTTCGAGATTGGGAGTATCGCTACGACCGGTGTTGATATTGCTGAGGGTCCCGATGTTGAGCCGCGGCTTGGTAGCCTTGAACGCCATCGCGATATCGGCCTGCCAGGCCTTTCCGAGCCTGAAACAGTGCGACATTATACCCGCCTCAGTCGACAGAATTATGCCATTGACCTGGGTTTCTTCCCCTTGGGTAGCTGCACGATGAAGCATAACCCGCGTCTCAATGAAAAGGTCGCACGAATGGCTGGGTTTGCTGATGTGCATCCATTGCAGCCCGTTGAAACAGTGCAAGGAGCACTTGCTGTCATCCACGAGCTTGCGCATTGGTTGACCACTTTGACCGGCATGTCGGCTGTGGCGATGTCACCCAAGGCAGGAGCCCATGGTGAACTTTGCGGCATTCTTGCAATTCGGGCTGCGCTGACTGCGCGCGGAGATGCCCGTTCGGTCATTCTTTGCCCCGAGAGTGCGCATGGTACAAATCCCGCAACAGCCGCCTTTGCAGGATACTCTGTTGAAAACATCCCGGCCACATCCGAAGGGCGCGTTGACCTGGAGGCCCTGAAGGCGAGGTTGGGACCCGACGTCGCTGGCGTCATGATCACAAATCCGAATACTTGTGGCCTTTTTGAGCGCGACATGCGGGCCATTTCGGATGCGGTGCACGCAGCGGGTGGTTTTGTTTACTGTGACGGTGCAAATTTCAACGCAATTGTTGGTCGAGTTCGTCCAGGTGACCTGGGTGTCGACGCTATGCATATCAACCTGCACAAGACGTTTTCCACTCCACATGGCGGGGGCGGCCCAGGTTCTGGTCCGGTCGTGCTGTCTGCGGCGCTGGCGCCATTTGCGCCTTTGCCCTTCGTAGACAAGAAAGGTGACAATTTCATTCTCGTCGAAGAGGAAACCGCGAGCGAACACCATGATGCGACCTTTGGTCGAATGGTTGCCTTCCACGGTCAAATGGGAATGTTTACACGCGCACTGAGTTATATCCTTAGTCACGGTGCCGATGGACTTCGGCAAGTTGCCGAGGATGCCGTGTTGAACGCCAATTATATACTGCGGAGTCTTGAGGACGTTCTTGATGCGCCGTTCTCGCACAGTGGCCCATGTATGCATGAGGCATTGTTCAGCGATGACGGCATGGCTGAAGGTTTTACCACCTTGGATATTGCGAAAGGTCTGATCGACGAAGGCTACCACCCAATGACGGTTTATTTTCCGTTGGTGGTCCACGGCGCTATGCTCGTTGAGCCGACCGAAACCGAAAGCAAGGCGGCACTAGACCAGTTCATCGGAGCACTGCGCAGCGTAGCAGGCCGGGCCAAAATCGGAGACGCGAGCCTCAAGTCAGCGCCGCATTATGCCCCGCGCCAGCGTTTGGATGAAACGCAGGCCGCGCGTAAGCCCGTGCTGGTCTGGCGTGAACCTGAGCCAGCAGTGGCTGCTCAGTAATGGAGCCTCAGCCATTTGTCTTTGACAATGATGGCGAGACGAAGCGCCATGCGCCCGCAACACTGCGCAACAGGGGCGCCATTGCCGATGTCCTGCGTGAGGTGTTGCCGTCATCGGGTTTTGTAGTCGAAGTGGCAAGTGGGACAGGAGAACATGTAGTTCACCTCGCACGGCTCTTTCCAGGACTGACTTGGCAACCCAGCGATTTTGATGCTTTGGCCCTGGCATCCATTGAGGCGTGGAAAGGTGAAGCATCGCTCCCCAACATTCTTGAGCCGATAGTGCTGGATGTTTGCAAGCGTTGGCCTGTCGAAAATGCCGATGCCATCGTCTGCATCAACTTGGTCCACATAAGTGCATGGGAGGCAACGCTTGGGCTTCTGCGGGGCGCTTCGCAAATATTGCCTAAAAATGGCCCGCTTTTTCTTTATGGTCCTTTTCGACGCGAAGGTCAGAGCGCTTCGCAAAGCAATGAAGATTTTGATGTTTCGCTAAGAGCTCGAAATCCAGACTGGGGGCTTCGCTATGTGGAGGATGTCATAGCTGCAGCGCGGATATGCGGTCTTGAGCACGAATCCACCATCGAGATGCCTGCGCATAACTTGTCGCTGCTATTTCGAGCCTGATTACCCTGTAAGATCAATTCGTTCGATTTTTGCAATTGGTGATCTCTGGCGGATACGTGTGCCAGTAACATTGTCTTCAAACTGTGCGGTCAACGTGTAGCGCTCGATTGCATAGACCCCGGGTGAGCTGCCATCATTTTCTGCCTTGAGCGGAGCATATATGCGGCTCTTGATCGATTTGAGCACGACATCTGTCCAGTCGGAATTGCCTTCCTTGCGAATTATTTCGGGCTCGTCGACCTTGCCATCAGCACTTATCCAGAAGCCGATATCCACCCAGCGCTTCTCAACGACCTGCATGCCGCGACGGTTGAGATCCGATCCACCCACCGCTGCACGCGCTGCCTGCGCTTCATTCATCTTGATCGGATTGGCGTGAATGAGGACAGGGCGCTCGGTGCCCCCCAGAGCCGAATATCGTGCGATCAGCCTTTCTGTAGACTCAGCGTTGCCAGCAGTTCGATCCATGCGGGACTTCATTACCTCTGCAACGATCTTATATTGTTCAGCTCCAGCAGTTGGGAC